>CACMRS010000059.1 GCA_902616165.1 uncultured Pelagibacteraceae bacterium | reverse complement strand
TGATGCTGAAAGATTTATATCTTCTGTCGAATTTGGAGCATCAATATATTTTACTGGTACAGTAAGAAATCTTAATAACAACAAAAGTGTAGTTGGTATCACATACGACAGTCATGATGATCTTGTAATAAAAAGTTTTAAGGAAATATATAAGGAGGCTGATGAAAAACTTAATATTCAGGATAAAGCTGTTTTTATAGAACACTCAAAAGGTTATTTAAATCTTGGAGAAATTAGTATTGTAATTGCTGTTGCATGCAAACACAGAGATCAAGCATATGTATTATCTAGATATATTATAGAAGAAATAAAAAAGCGGTCTCCTATATGGAAAAAAGAACACTACACAGACAATCAAAGCGATTGGTTAAAAGGCAACCCTATAGTCCATGAAAAAAATTAAATACTCAGAAATCACACCAGAAAAAATTTACAAAAATAGAAGATCGTTTATTAAATCTATTGGTTTAGGAGCAAGTTCTTTGGCGATTTCAACTATTCCGTTTGCAAATAAATCATTAGCAAATGAGAGAGATAAATTAACAAGTTACAAAGATATCACTACTTATAATAATTATTATGAGTTTGGTACATCAAAAGGTGATCCATATAGAAACGCGCAAATATTTAAAACTTCTCCATGGGATATAAGCATTGAAGGTGAAGTTGAAAAACCAATAAAATTATCGATGGAGGAAATTTCTGAAATGTTTGTATCAGAAGAGAGGATTTACAGACTTAGATGTGTTGAGGGTTGGTCAATGGTTATTCCATGGATGGGTTTTTCTTTAAGTAAATTACTTTCTAAAGTTAATCCAACTAACAAAGCAAAATTTGTTGAATTTGAAAGCGTTTATGATCCTGCGCAAATGAAAGGTCAAAGATACCCTGTTTTAAATTGGCCATACAACGAAGGTTTAAGAATTGATGAAGCAATGCATCCTTTGACTACAGTAGTTACAGGTTTATATGGCAAAAAACTTCCAAATCAAAACGGGGCTCCATTCAGAATTTTTATTCCTTGGAAGTATGGTTTTAAAAGTGCAAAAGCAATTGTTAAAATTAAATTTGTAGAAAATATGCCTACTTCTTCATGGATGTGGGCTTCCCCAAGAGAATATGGATTTTACTCAAATGTTAATCCTAATGTTGATCATCCAAGATGGTCACAAGCAACTGAAAGAATAATTGGAGAGGGTGTTTGGGCACCTAGAGTAAAAACTTTAATGTTTAATGGCTATGGTGATGAAGTAGCAAGTTTATATACTGGTATGGATCTTAAAAAGTACTTTTGATGATAAAGTATTTTAAGCCAAGCATTTTCGTATTAAGTACAATTCCATTTCTAGTTATAACTTATAAAATTTTTTTTAATAAATTAGGGCCAGAACCAGTAAAGGAAATTACTCATTTTACAGGAGAGTGGACTTTAATTTTTATATGTTTAACTTTGTCAATGAGTCCATTAAAAAAACTAACTAATTTAAACTATTGGGTAAAAGTAAGAAGAATGTTGGGATTATTTGTTTTTTTTTATGCCTCATTACATTTATTAACTTACATTGGCATAGATTATAGATTTAGCTGGCAACCAATTTTTGATGATGTTGTAAAAAAAAAATATATTTTTGTTGGCTTTGCTGCTTGGATTTTATTAATACCACTAACAATAACCTCTTCACAAAGAATGATTATATTGCTTAAACAAAACTGGAAAAAATTGCACAGACTAATATATGTAATTGCAATTTTAGGTTCTTTGCACTTTATTTGGTTATCCAAAACTATTTATTTTAAACCTTTATTTTACTTTTTGTTAATAACAGTTTTACTAGCTTTAAGAATAAACTTTAAAAGAATATTTGAAAAATGAGTAATTTTCCTGAAAAAAAAATATTTGAAGAAGCAGATAATTGGATAAAAAATAATAAAAAAGTTTCATTAGCAACAGTTGTCCAAACATGGGGTTCATCACCTTTAGGAATTGGTAGCAGAATGATAGTAAGTGAAGATGGAAATTTTTTAGGATCTGTTTCTGGAGGCTGTGTGGAGGCTAAAGTTGTTGAAGAA
>CACMRS010000058.1 GCA_902616165.1 uncultured Pelagibacteraceae bacterium | reverse complement strand
TCAGCTATAGCTTTTGCTGGATTCAAGCCTTTAGGACATGCATTTGTACAATTTAAAATAGTATGACATCTGTATAATTTTAATTCATCAGCAACTTTTTTTAATCTTGCTTTTCGCTCCTCATCTCTACTATCAATAATCCATCTATATGCTTGTAACAAAACTGCTGGACCTAAATATTTGTCACCATTCCACCAATAACTTGGGCAAGAAGTAGAGCAACAAGCACACATAATACATTCATAAGCACCATCTAATTTTGCTCTGTCTTCTTTGGATTGATAAATTTCAGTAGTTTCTTTTGTTGAATTATTTTTTAACCATGGTTCAATTGATTGATACTGTTTGTACAATCCATCCAAATCACCAATTAAATCTTTTTTGACTTTTAAATGAGGTAATGGATAAATATCAATATCTCCATCTATTTCAGCATGTGGAGTGGTGCAAGCAAGGCCATTTTTACCCCCCATATTCATTGCACATGAACCACATACTCCATGAGCGCAGGATCTTCTGTATGTTATAGTTGAATCGATTTCATTTTTGATTTTATTTAAAATATCTAGGACCTTTGAAGGACAATTATCCATGTCAACTTCATAGGTGTCTATCCTAGGACCTTCATCTGTAGATGGATCCCATCTATAAATATTTACTTTTCTTAAATTTTTTGATCCAGTTTTGTCTTTGAAGTATTTACCTTTTTTAATTTCAGAATTCTTAGGTAAACTCAATTGAACCATTAATATACCCGTTCTTGAGGTGGAAAATATTGCACTTCATTAGTTAAAGTTGATTGATGGACGGGTCTATAACTTATCTTTGTATTTTTACCATCACACCATGCAAGAGTATGTTGCATAAATTTTTCATCATCTCTTTTCGGATAATCTTCTCTTGCGTGAGCTCCTCTACTCTCTTTTCTATGATATGCTGAGTCTACAGTTGCTACCGCTTGTCTGATTAAATTATCAAATTCTAAGGTTTCTACTAAATCGGTGTTAAATACTAAAGATTTATCCTTAACAGAAATGGAGTCCATTCCATCGTAAGTTTTACCTATCTCATCAACCCCTTGTTTAAGATTTTTTTCTGTTCTAAATACTGCACATTTAGATTGCATTGTTTTCTGCATTGAGAGTCTTAATTCTGCAGTACTATTGTCCCCTTGAGCATTTCTAAGTTTATCAAATCTATCCAAACACTTTTGAGTTTCAGTTTCTGGTGTTTCTTCATGTGGTGTTCCGGGTTTTACTAGTTCAGCTGCTCTTTTTGCAGCTGCTCTTCCAAATACCACTAAATCAATTAATGAATTAGAACCAAGTCTGTTTGCTCCATGAACAGAAACACATGCTGCTTCACCTATTGCCATTAAACCAGGAACTGTTTTTTCAGAACCATTCATTGTTAGCACTTCTGCTTTATAATTTGTTGGAATACCTCCCATGTTATAGTGAACTGTAGGAACTACAGGTATAGGATCTTTGGTAACATCAACATTTGCAAACAATCTTGCAGCTTCAGTGATACCTGGTAATCGATTTTCAATTACACTTTTGTCTAAATGACTTAAATGTAAATGAACATGATCTTGATCTTTACCTACACCTCTTCCTTCATTAATTTCTATAGACATTGATCGACTGACAACATCTCTTGACGCTAAATCTTTTGCATTTGGGGCGTATCTTTCCATAAATCTCTCACCTTTTGAATTTACTAAATAACCACCTTCGCCTCTTACTCCTTCTGATATAAGTGTTCCATGTCCATAAATACCTGTTGGATGAAATTGTACAAATTCCATATCTTGCAAAGGTAGTCCTGCTCTTAAGACCATGGCATTACCATCACCTGTACAAGTATGAGCTGATGTAGCAGAGTAGTATACCTTTCCATATCCTCCAGTTGCAATAATTACAGTATGCGCTCTAAATCTATGAATTGTACCGTCATTAAGATTCCATGCTATTAATCCTTTGCACTCTCCATCTTTCATTAATAAATCTAAAGCAAAATATTCAATAAAAAATTCTGTGTTATGTTTTAAAGCTTGTCCATATAAAGTATGTAATATTGCATGCCCTGTTCTATCTGCAGCTGCACAAGTTCTTTGAACAATTCCATTTCCATAATTTTTGGTCATACCACCAAATGGTCTTTGATAAATTTTTCCCTCTTCTGTCCGACTAAAAGGAACACCAT
>CACMRS010000057.1 GCA_902616165.1 uncultured Pelagibacteraceae bacterium | reverse complement strand
AAATTGCATTAGGAATGACACTTTCTTTGTTAAGAAATATTCATAATGCTCATTTTGATTTTGTAAAAGGTAAAGAGAAATATGGATTAGAAAGTAATTTAAAAGCATCACTTTTATCAGGAAAAAAAATTGGATTATTAGGATTTGGCGACCTAGCAAAATCGTTATATCCACTGTTGCTGCCTTTTACTAAAGATATAAATGTTTATGACCCTTGGTTGTCTAAGAACAAAATTAAAAGCTTTGGATTTAATCCAGTTAGCTTAAATAATATGTTTAAAACGTGCGAAATTATTTACGTATTAGCAGCAGTAACAACTAAAAATAAAAATTTAGTAAATAAACGTTTAATTAATAAAATGAAAACAAACTCATTATTTATATTGATGAGTCGAGCAGCAGTTGTAAATTTTAAAGACTTGATCACGAGAGTTAAAAAGGGAGATATTTACGTAGCTACAGATGTATTTCCTGAGGAGCCAGTGAGAAAAAATGACCCAATCAGAAAAGTTAAAAATATTTTGTTTTCAGCACACAGAGCTGGAGCTTTGACAGAGGCTTTTTTTGCTATGGGGGACATAGTTTTAAAGGACATGCATTTAATATCAAAAAATTTAAAACCTAAATTTTGTAAAAAGGCTGAATTAAAGACAGTAGGATTATTAGCTTCAAAACCAGTTGCAATTAATTGATATTTTAATAATTTTATAATTTATGTCATCAACTACCAACCCATTACTAGAAGCAAAAGGAATAACAAAATATTTTGGAACCATAACAGCATTGGAGAACGTAAACCTAAAAGTTCACGCAGGAGAATGCTTAGGTGTTGTTGGAGATAATGGAGCTGGGAAATCAACTTTGATGAAAGTATTATCTGGTCTTTATAAACCTAGTGCAGGCTCATTATTCTTTCAAGGTAAAGAGGAAATTTTAGAAAGTCCAAGAGACTCTCAAAACTTAGGATTAGAAATGGTTTATCAAGATCTTGCATTAGCAGGTAACTTACCAATAGGAGAAAATATATTTCTTGGAAGAGAACCCACTAAAAATTTAGGACTTATAAAATTATTAGACTTTAATAAAATAAAAGAATTAACAAATGCTCATCTAGATAAATTAAAAATAAATGTAAAAAGTGCAGATCAAAAAGTAGAGGAACTATCAGGTGGTCAAAGACAAGCTGTTGCAATAGCCAGATCTACAGCTTTTAATGCTAAAGTAGTAATTATGGATGAACCAACTGCTGCATTAGCAATCAAAGAAGTGGGTAAAGTATTAGATCTGATTAATAGTTTAAAAAAAACAGGTGTTGGAGTGATTGTAATAAGTCATAGAATGGATGATATATTTACAGTATGTGACAGAGTAATGGCTTTATTTCAGGGAACAAATTTTGCAGAAGCAAGTCTATCAAATACTTCTAGAGATGAAGTGATTGGTTGGATTATGGGAAAAAAATAAATATGGAAGATAAAGATAAAAAAATTGTAAGTCTTCATTTGAAACTAATGCCATATTTAGAAAAATATGGAATTCTTCTTTTATTAGTAATTATGATTTTGGTTATGCACATATTACAACCAGATGTTTTTTTATCTTGGAGAAATGTAACTAACGTTTTTAAACAAATATCTTGGCAGTCGATGTTAGCTTTGGGGGTATTTATGGTAATTGTGACTGCTGGAATAGATCTTTCAGTCGGTTCAATCATGATGTTATCGTTAATGATTTTAGCTGTAGTTGCTAAAGCTGGAGCGCCTTGGTACATTGTGGTTATTACACCTTTGATTGCAGGGTTTTTGTGCGGTCTATTTAATGGTCTTGGTATCACCTTGCTTCGCATGCCTCATCCTTTTATAATGACTTTAGGTACACTTTATATATTTAGAGGAACTGGAAACCTAATCTCTGGTGGAACCCCTATAAGTGGTTTTACAGACGAAGTTAGGTACCTTGGTCATGGAAGAATTGATCTTCAATGGTTAGGATTAGAAAAATCGCAGTACCTTCCTGTAAGTTTAGTATTAATTGCAATTGTATATATAATTTTTTGGATTTTCTTAAATCATAGCAAAACTGGAAAATGGATTTATGCAATTGGAGGAAACCCAAATGCTGCTAGGGCATCAGGAATAAATGTTAACAAAATTTTAGTTATAGTTTATTCATTATGTGGATTTCTATCTGGCATTGGTGCTTTAATTTTAGCTGGCAGAACTGACTCGGGTTATCCCAACGCTGGACTTCAATCTGAACTTGATGCGATCGCTGCATGCATAATTGGAGGCGCAAGTTTTTTTGGTGGTAGAGGTACAGTTTTAGGAGTATTTGCAGGTGTAATGATTATGGGAATTTTAAGAAATGGTCTAAATTTGATGGACGTTAGTTCTTTTTGGCAGCAAGTTTTAATAGGTTCAATAATAGTTTTT
>CACMRS010000056.1 GCA_902616165.1 uncultured Pelagibacteraceae bacterium | reverse complement strand
ATTTATTAAGATATGAAGACGATTTAAGTGTAACGAAATCTCAAATAGAAGCGATTAAAAACTGGCTTAAGACAAAAAAATCTAAAACTGAAATTGCATATAGACCAGCAAGAGTTTTGCTTCAAGATTATACAGGAATACCTGCAGTTGCAGATTTAGCCGCAATGAGAGAAGCAGTCAAAGAAAAAAATAAAGATCCAAATACAATCAATCCATTATCTGCAGTTGACCTTGTAATTGATCACTCTGTACAAGTTGATCAATCTGCAAAAGCAGATTCTTTCGAAAAAAACGTTGACATAGAATTTGAAAGAAATGGTGAGAGATATTCTTTTTTAAAATGGGGACAACAGGCATTTGATAATTTTAGAATAGTTCCACCAGGAACAGGAATTTGTCACCAAGTAAATCTAGAGTATTTATCAAAAGTTGTTTGGTCGGAAGAATTTAAAGGGGAAAAATATCTTTTTCCAGATACTTTAGTTGGAACAGACAGTCATACAACAATGGTAAATGGCTTATCTGTTTTAGGATGGGGTGTAGGAGGAATTGAAGCTGAAGCAGGAATGTTAGGTCAACCAATTTCTATGTTAATACCTGAAGTAATTGGTTTTGAAATGAAAAATAAATTGCCAGAAGGAACCACTGCAACAGATTTAGTTTTAACTGTTGTTAAAATGTTAAGAGATAAAGGTGTGGTTGGTAAGTTTGTTGAGTTTTATGGAGAGGGTTTAAAAAATTTAACTCTTGCAGATAGAGCTACAATTGCAAACATGGCACCAGAATATGGCGCTACTTGTGGCTTTTTTCCTATCGATGAAGAAACATTAAAGTATTTAAAATTTTCTGGGAGAGATCAACAAACTGTTGATATCGTAGAAAATTATGCCAAGGAACAAGGTTTATGGGCGAGTAGTGAAATAGAATTTACTGACATCATATCTTTAGATATGTCCACAGTTGTACCAACTATTTCAGGACCAAAAAGACCTCAAGATAAAGTTCTTTTAACAGATGCACCTAGTTCGTTTCAAAAAGTGTTGCAGGAATCTACAAATAAAAATGAAAAATCAATTTCAAAAGTAACAAATACAGATTATGAAATTAAAGATGGTTCAATATTAATTGCAGCAATAACATCTTGTACGAACACCTCTAATCCAAATGTTCTGATTGGGGCTGGACTATTAGCTAAAAAAGCTATTGAAAAAGGTTTACAGGTTAAACCCTGGGTAAAAACTTCTTTAGCACCTGGATCTCAAGTAGTTACAGATTATTTAGCAAAAGCTGGATTAAACACCTATTTAGATCAGCTTGGCTTTAATTTAGTTGGTTATGGCTGTACAACTTGCATTGGAAATTCAGGACCACTTCCAGAAAATATTGTAGAAGCAATTCAAAAAGAAAATATTTATGCAGTTTCAGTTTTATCGGGAAATAGAAATTTCGAGGGAAGAATTTCTCCATATATAAAAGCTAACTATTTGGCTTCACCTCCACTTGTTGTTGCATATGCAATAGCTGGGCACATGGAAGTTGATTTGTACAAAGATCCACTGGGAAAAGATAAAGAAGGAAAAAATGTATTTTTAAAAGATATTTGGCCTTCAAATAAAGAGATAGAAGAAACTTTAAAAGTCTCACTTAATGCTGAGATGTTTATACAAAGATACTCAAATGTTTCTGAGGGCCCAACTCAATGGCAAAAAATTAAAACTGATAAAAGCAGTATCTATAATTGGGATGAGGGATCAACATATGTAAAAAAACCTCCATTTTTTGACTCATTACCAGATAAACCAGAAGGATTTAAAGAAATTAAGGACGCAAGACCGTTGTTAATTTTAGGTGATATGGTTACTACTGACCACATATCGCCAGCTGGTAGTATTCAAAAAGATAGTCCAACTGGTGAATATTTCATGGAACACCAAATTTTACCTAAAGATTATAATTCATATGGTTCAAGAAGAGGAAACCATGAAGTTATGATGCGAGGAACTTTTGCAAATATAAGAATTAGAAATGAAATGGCTCCTGGTACAGAGGGTGGTTTTACAAAGTTATATCCAGAAGAAAAAGTTCTTCCTGTCTATAATGCAGTTGTTGAATATAAAAAAAGAGGAATAGATTTAGTTGTAATCGGTGGAAAAGAATATGGAACAGGATCCTCTAGAGATTGGGCAGCTAAAGGAACAAAATTACTAGGTATAAAAGCAGTAATTGCTGAGAGTTTTGAAAGAATTCACCGATCTAATTTGATTGGAATGGGAATACTACCATTACAATTTATTAACAATGTTAATAGAAAAAATCTTAAATTAATTGGTTCTGAATTAATTAGCATTATAAATATAGAAAAGGGTATTAATCCTTCAGATGAAGTAACTGTTGAAATTAAATATGCTTCTGGTGAAATAAAAAAAATTAAAACTCTGT
>CACMRS010000055.1 GCA_902616165.1 uncultured Pelagibacteraceae bacterium | reverse complement strand
TTGTAATGATTGAGCTAATTAGGATTTCTAAATTTTTTTCTTTATATGGAGGATCTAGGAAAATTATATCAAATTTGTTTTCAAAATTTTGAAAATTAAAATTAGAAAAAATATCTCTTTCTATTATTTTATAATTATCAGTAAGTTTTAAACTGGATAAATTTTTTTTTAATATAGGTAAAATTCCTAAATAATTTTCAACAAATGTTACAAATTTAGCTTCTCTTGATAAGCATTCTATTCCAAACGAACCAGTCCCAGAAAAAAGATCTAATATTTCAGACTCTTTCAAGTTTATCGAAAACTTTTTGGAATGTTTGATGATATTAAATATTGATTCCTTTGTTAAATCTTTTAAAGGTCTTGTTTGAATATCTTTAGGTTGAATAATTTTTTTTCCTTTAAATTTACCAGAGATAATTCTCATTTTTTAATAACTTTGAATGCAATATCTTTTCTGAAGAATCCTTCATCCCAATTAAGACGCTCTAGATTTGAGAGAATATTTTTCCTTCCTTCAAAAAAATCATTTGATAGTGAAACAAAATTTAATACTCTTCCACCAATAGCTAAAATTTGATTATTGTCGTTTTTTGTTCCTGCATGAAATAAATAATTGTTATTATCTAAAATTAATTTATTTAAATTTTTTATCTCAACATTTTTCTTATATATTTCTGGGTATCCTTTAGAGCACAAAACCACACAAATGCTTTTTTGATTATTCCATGATATATTTATTTCTTTTAATTTTTCATTAACACATGACAAAATTATATCAACTATATCAGTGTTCAATTTTGGAACTATTGTTTGACATTCAGGATCACCCATCCGAACATTATATTCAATAAGGTAAGGTTCATTTTTAACAATCATTAAACCTGCATATAAAAAACCTTTGTACTTGGTTCCCAGTTCAGTAACACCTTTTAATGTAGGTTCTATTATTTTTTTTAAGATTTTTTTTTCTAGATCTTCGTTCATTAATCTTGATGGAGAATATGCACCCATTCCTCCGGTATTCTTGCCTGTATCTCCTTCACCAACTCTTTTATGGTCTTGAGCAGAACCAAAATTTTTAATAGTAATTCCATCAGTAATAATAAAATAGCTCATTTCCTCACCCTCTAGAAATTCTTCAAAGAGAATATTTTTCGCATTACCAAATTTCCCTCCAAATATTTCTTTAACAGCTAAAAAAGACTCATCTTTATTTTTACAAATATAAACACCTTTCCCAGCAGCTAAATTATCTGCTTTAATTACAAGAGGATGTTTTGCTGTTTCAATATATTTATTGGACTCATCTTGATTTTTGAAAACCCCAAAGGATGCAGTTGGTATACTATATTTTTTACAAATTTTTTTTGTAAAGATTTTTGACCCCTCTAATTGCGACGCAAGTTTATTTGGTCCAAAAACTTTTATATTTAATTTTTCTAAATAATCCACAATCCCATTTACTAGTGGTTCTTCAGGACCCACAACCACTAAATCGATTTGTTTTTTATTTAAAAATTTATAAATTTTTTCAAAATCATTCAGATCAATCGAAATATTCTGAGCTAATTTAGAAGTACCAGCATTTCCTGGTATACAATAAATTTCTTTCGTTTGTTTGGATTTTGAAATTGAAAAAGCTAATGCATGTTCTCTACCACCACTTCCAAGAATTGCAATTTTCATATAATTATTTATATATCTTATAAATGAAAAATAAGTTAGCTAAATTAAAATATCTTCCAAATAATTTTAATATTATTGAAGAGGGCGATCATGTTATTTGTGCTGTGTCTGGTAAAAAAATTTTATTAGAAAATTTAAATTACTGGAATGTTGATGCGCAAGAACCTTATTTTTCTTATGTTGAAGCTTCAATAAAACGAGACAAAAATTTTTAAAGAAAAGTTTAATTTTTCCAGCGATCATGTGTCCAGATCCATTGGTCGATATTCTTTTTGATCATTTTTTCAAGAATTTTATTAAGATGGGCTGTAATTTCAGAAATATTTTTATTTTTATTTATCTTGATTGGCTCAGAAACATACATTTTAAAATGATTTAATTTATCTCTTTCAATATAGATCGGCACCAAATCACAGTTATATTTTTTTATTAATTGTGCTGGAATGGAGGTGGTGGTAGCTAAATGTTTAAAAAATGGTACTTTAACACCCTCTCGTACTCTTTGATCAATCATCAGTGCGATTGAGGTTCCTTTATTTAAATTTTTAATTATTTCTCTTGTTCCAGCTCTTCCTTTTTTAATCTGTTTTTTGCAGATATATTTTATTCTTATCTCTTCCATAGTTTTATTAAGATATGGATTATTGAGCGGTCTATAAATAGTTGCAAGATCTATACCAGATTTTTCTATTTGCATAGCCATTAACTCAAAGTTATTAAAATGACCTGATACAAATACAATTTTTTTTTTACTTTTTTTAATTTGATCCAAATATTTATAACCATCGATTGAAATATATTTATTTAAATTATTATTTCTAAAATTTTTTAAATGAACATATTCAGCAAAAATTCTTCCATAGTTTCCTAATATATTGTCAGCAATTTGATTTAGATTTAAATTGTTATTAAAATTTG
>CACMRS010000054.1 GCA_902616165.1 uncultured Pelagibacteraceae bacterium | reverse complement strand
ACAATTTCTTTGTTCATAGAAATTTCGAGGTTTACAGGCACATTTCTTAAACCACAGATTTTTTTGGCATCCATATCATTTATATGTCTTCTATCTTCTCTTAAATGAATTGTTACAGAATCAGCTCCATAACTAATAACTTTTTTGGCTGCATTTATTGGATCAGGATGTTTCTCTCCACGAGCGTTTCGTAAAGTTGCAATATGATCTATATTTACACCTAACCTTTTCACTTAATAAATCTGCTTCCTGGGGTTGTTATTGGTATAGATTTAAGTTCTGGTGGTAATTTATTTGCTTTATAAGTTGGAACATCAATTTTTAAGTGAGATGTTATTCCAGTTTTTATTTTTAAAGATTGTTTGGTTGATCGATCAATAATAGATGCAAATCCAATTAATTTTGCTTTTGATTTTTTAATTAATTTAACACACTCCAAACTTGATTTTCCTGTAGTGATTACATCTTCTATAATTAATACTCTTGCTCTTTTTTTAATATTGAATCCCCTTCTGAGAGTAAATTTACCATTAACTCTTTCACAAAAAATTGTTTCTTTTTTTAGCAATTTTCCAATTTCATATCCAATAATTATTCCTCCCATTGCAGGAGCTAGTATTAAATCAATTTTTTTAAATTTTTTTTTAATTTTATTTGCTAAAGATTTACAAATTTTATCAGCTAGATTAGGGAAACTTAGGAGTTTTGCACACTGAATATATTTTGAAGAATGTAGACCTGAGGATAGAACAAAGTGACCTTCTAATAATGCATTAGTTTTTTTTAAAATATTTAAGGATTTTTTGTGTGAAAGCATTTCTTTTTTCTTCGTGTCTAATTATCTTAAATTTTATACTCTTTTGTTTTAGCTCTGCAATAAAATTAGTAAAATTCTTAAGATTTCTAATAATTAATTTAAATTTAAAATTAATATAATTGGGATTTTTACCAACCATTTCTAAACTTGATATATTTAATTTATGACTTCCAATCAGCGAGCTTATATCTCCTAATTGACCTGGCTTATCAGGTAATGACATCCATAGAGTAGTGTTATATTTTTTTGTTTTTTCCTCTTTTTGCTCTCCTTTATCATGCCAATATCTTCTTATTGCTGCTCTAGCTTTCCCTGTTTTAGTTGTTGGTATCCAATGAAGTGACGGTGAATTATTTTTAGATGTTATAATATTTACTCGATCACCATTTCTTAAAATAGTTTGTAGTTCGCTTTTGTTTCCATTTATTTCACAACCAACTGCTGAATTACCAATTTTAGTATGAACAGCGTATGCAAAATCTATAGCTGTTGCGTCTTTAGGTAATTTTATAACTGAACCTTTTGGTGTGAAACAAAATACGTTTTCTTGAAACATTTGTAGTTTTGTATACTCATATGAATCTTCAGGGTTTTCATTTTTTTCTATAATCTCAACAAGATCTTTTAACCAATCATACTCCTTCCAACTTAAAGAATTAAATTTTTCAGAAGATTTATACTGCCAATGAGATGCGACACCTCTTTCTGCAAATTCGTGCATTTCATGCGTTCTAATTTGAATTTCTATTGGTTTTTTATTTGAACCAATTACAGAAGTATGAATAGATTTATAACCATTGATTTTTGGAGATGAAATATAATCTTTAAATTTTCCCGGTATGCAATTCCATTTTTTATGAAAAATACCAAGAGTTTTGTAACAATCATCTACGTTTTTTAAAATTATCCTAAATCCAATAATGTCTGTTATTTGCTCAAGGGAGACTCTTTTTTTTTGGACTTTTCTCCAAATTGAAAAAGGTGTTTTTTCTCTTCCATGTATCTCGGCATTAATTTCATTATCATTCAAGATTTCACTTAACTCAAAAGATTGTTCTTCAAATAAATCTTTTCTATCTAATTTTATTTCATCGAGTCTTTTTTTAATTAATTTTCTTGCATCATTATTTAAAATTTCAAAAGATAAATCCTCAAGTTCGTCCCTTATTCTATGCATACCCATTCTATCAGCTAATGGCGCATAAATTTCCATAGTTTCTTGTGCTATCCTTTTTCTTTTATCTTCTTTTGTGATAGCTTTAATAGTCCTCATATTATGTAGACGATCAGCAATTTTGACTAACAGAACTCTGATGTCCTTTGATGTTGCTAAAATTAATTTTCTGAAATTCTCAACTTTGGAATTAGCTCCAGCTGAATTTTCAAATGCAGAAATTTTCGTTACACCGTCAACTAAATCAGCAACCTCATCTCCAAATTCTTGTTTTATAGTTTCATAAGTTGCAAAAGTATCTTCTATAGTGTCATGCAATAGACCTGTTGTAATTGTAGCGCTATCTAATTTTAATTCAGTTAAAATATTTGCAACCTCAATTGGATGAACAGAATAAGGATCACCTGATGCTCTTTTTTGACTCTCATGTGCTTTAACAGCAAAATTATATGCTTTATCCAATTTTTCAGGGTTTAGAAATTTATTATAGTTCTTAACTTTATTTATAAGTTCATTAGAATTAAGCATAATAATATTATACCACTAAATCAAATTTGTTTAATAGATCTAATGTCTCTATTAGGAAGCAGAGAAATCAAGGTTTTAACATCAATTTGTTTATCAGGATGGATCCAATTCTTTTGAATCTCAAATAATGGAAATAATACAAAGTTTCTTTTATGCATCATTTTGTGAGGTAGGTTAATTTTAGAATTTTTTTTTGATACCAAATTATTGAAATCGATTATATCTAAATCGCATGTACGAGGAGCGTTTTTCATTGCTTTTTTTCTACCTAATTGATTTTCTATAAATTTGCA
>CACMRS010000053.1 GCA_902616165.1 uncultured Pelagibacteraceae bacterium | reverse complement strand
GCATTAAAATACCTCCTGTATTATCAGCAATAATTGTGTTTGGAATTTCTTCTTCGTTTAATTCGTATGACGTTAAGTTTGCACCTTGATTTCTTGGTCTTGTTTCATCTACCCATACATGAACTGGTATTCCTTTTTTATGAGCATGGTAAATTGGTGATGTGGCAGTACCCCAATTAATTGTTGCTAACCAACCTGCATTACAATGTGTTAATATGTTTACTGTGTCTTTCTTTTTATTATAAATTTCTTCGATTACTTTTAATCCATTAATACCAATATTTTCACAAAACTTTTCATCTTCATCACATATTTCTTTTGCCTCATTAAGGGTAATACTTAATATTTGATCACTATTAATTCCTGATAATTTTTTCATCATACGATCTACAGCCCATTTTAAATTAATAGCGGTAGGTCTTGATTGAATTAACTCTTCTGCACTTTTTTTTATAAATTCAGGATTATTATTTTCTTGAACTGCCAAAGCTAGACCATAAGCTGCCGTACCACCAATTAGAGGAGCGCCTCTTACCTCCATTACTTTAATTGCATTAATTGCATCTTTTACTGTTTTAAGTTCTTTAATTATAAATTGATGAGGAAGTTTTGTTTGATCAATAATCTTAACAACATTATTTTCAAACCAAATAGTTCGGTACTCTTTTCCCTCTATTCTCATTTATTTAAAACTCTACCAGCTACAGTTTTTAATTTTTCTATAGTCTTTTTTGTTCTTTTTTCTGGAGCAGTAATAATTGCTACATCTAAACAATTGTTTGTTGGGTCATTAGGATCAATATGATCTTCAAAATTATCAATTAAATTTTTAATCATTATTTTTGCTTTTTCTGCGTTTCCTAATAAAACTTTTATTACTTGCTGAACATCAACATTCTCATGATCTGGATGCCAACAATCAAAATCTGTAACCATAGAAACTGATGCATATCTAATTTCAGCTTCTCTTGCTAATTTTGCTTCTGGCATGTTGGTCATGCCAATCACATCTGCTTTCCATGATCTATATAAATTAGACTCTGCTAAAGTAGAAAACTGTGGTCCTTCCATAACTACGTAAGTTCCATTTCTCTGATAATCTATGTTGGATTTTTTAATTGCTTCCTCGCATGCATTCATTAATCCATTAGAGGTTGGGTGAGCCATTGATACATGGGCAACAATTTCATCATCAAAGAAAGTTTTGTTTCTTGCAAAAGTCCTATCGATAAATTGATCTACAATTACAAATTTTCCAGGAGGTAAATTTTCTTTAAGAGAACCAACAGCTGATACAGAAACAATATCTGTTACCCCTAACTGCTTAAGTGCATCTATATTTGCTCTAAAATTTATATTTGAAGGAGAAACAAAATGCCCCTTTCCGTGTCTTGGTAAAAAGTAAACTTCCTTTTCATTATATTTAGTTTTTAAAATCTGATCTGATGGTTTTCCCCATGGTGTTTGCAAATCAAGTAATTTTCTATCTTTAAATTCCTCAACATCATAGAGACCACTGCCCCCAATAATTGCTAATTTATTTGTTGTCATAATTTAAATATTATTTATTTATACTTTTATAATTAACTATTATGAACTTAAAAGATTATATTAGATCAATTCCTGATTATCCAAAAAAAGGTATTTTATTTAGAGATATAACAACCTTAATTAAAGATGAAAATGCATTTGAAGAAACTATTAACCAAATCATTGATAGGTCAAAAAAATACAAATTTACAAAAATTGCAGCTATAGAATCTAGAGGTTTTGTATTTGCTTCTGCTGTTTCATATATTCTTAAAAAACCCTTTATAATGTTAAGAAAAAAAAATAAGTTACCAGCAGATGTTCATTCTGTTGATTTTGAACTTGAATATGGAACAGCAACAATTGAAGTACACAAAGATTCTATAAATGAAAACGATGAAGTTTTAATAATAGATGATCTTATTGCAACTGGTGGTACGGCTGAAGCAGCTGCAAAATTAGTTGAAATTTCAAAAGGTAAAGTTGCAGCATTTGTGTTTGTAATAAACCTATTTGATCTAGGTGGATCAGATAATTTAGTAAATAGTAATTATAAAGTTGAGAATTTAATTGAATTTCCTGGACATTAGAAAATTAAAAAACTTATCCACAGGCCATATATTGTTTGAAATTAATATTTATAATTATAACTTAATAATCAATGAGAATTGAAGAAGAGCTTAAGTTAGATTATTCAGATGTGCTTTTTAGACCTAAAAGAAGTACCTTAAAAAGCCGTAAAGATGTAAATCTTCTAAGAACATACAGATTCAAATACAGCAGAAATGAATGGTCTGGCATTCCAATAATGGCTGCAAACATGGATGGTGTTGGAGAATTAAGTGTTGCTGAAAAATTAAATGAATATGGAATGATTACATCATTAACCAAACAACATGATGTTAAAAAAATTAAACAAAATAAAAATATTAAAAAAATCTATCCTAATATCGCACTTAGTGTCGGTATTAAAAAAGAAGATTTTCAAAATTTAGATAAAGTATTAAAAGAATTCAGTTTTTTTAAATTCATTTGTATTGATGTTGCAAATGGATACACAGAGCATTTCACCAATTTTATTAAATCAGTAAGAGATAAATACCCAACTAAAACAATAATTGCAGGTAATGTTGTAACAGCTGATATGACGCAAGAATTAGTTCTGAGTGGAGCGGATATTGTTAAAGTTGGAATTGGACCTGGAAGTGTTTGCACAACAAGAATTCAAACTGGAGTTGGTTACCCACAATTAAGTGCAGTAATCGAATGCGCTGATGCAGCTCATGGACTTGGCG
>CACMRS010000052.1 GCA_902616165.1 uncultured Pelagibacteraceae bacterium | reverse complement strand
AGTTTTGACGAACGATTAGAGAAAACAAATTGGGCCTTTGGCAACTCCAGATCTAATTCATTTTACTCCGGGCCTTCCTAAAACAAGATCAGGAAAAATAATGAGAAGAATTCTAAGAAAGATTGCTGCTAACGAGCATGGTCAATTAGGAGATACAACTACTCTAGCAGATCCGAGTGTAGTTGATAGTTTAGTTGACAATAGAAAAAATATTTAAAACTGGATTAAATCTTTAAACTCTTGTTTAACAACATCCCATTTTAAAATCATTGAATTCAAAACTATCTTTCGATCTAAAGTTTTTAATTCATCTGCAATTGGAGCCCATTTATATAAAGATAGTGCACTAGGATTAAAAGGTAAGTCTTGATAATACCCGTCCCAATTTATTTTCTCTAATCGATAAAATATATTAAAGGATGGAAATTTGCCGACATTTAAAATTTATATTGGAAAATGTATTGAAATAAAAGGGGCGAAATTAATCGCCCCTTTAAAAGATTATTTAGTGTGATTTACCAAGAATTGATTTACCACTCGGTACACGTACATCATCAACCATTTTTTGAGTAGCTTTATCCGGTTCTGCAGTCATTAAACTAACTACTACCATTAAAACTAAACTTACAGCTGATCCGAAGATACCAAATGTTAACTGTGTAATTCCTAGGAATCCACTTCCACCAGTTCGTACCCAAACTAAGTACCAAGCACCGGCGATCAGACCACCTAGCATACCAGCAATCGCACCTTGTCTATTAGCTCTCTTCCACCATACACCAAGCACAAGTGGGAAGAACAATCCAGACATCGCAAAATCAAAAGCCCAGATAACCGAACCTAAGATTCCTTGAATCTCCATTGCTGCAATAGTTGCTCCAGCAAAACCAATTATTACAAGTAATACCCTTGCAACAAGTAGTCTTTTTGCAGTTTCCGCTTTTGGATCAATGATCTTATAGTAAACATCATGTGATATAGCGTTTGCAATCGCTAGAATCAAACCATCCGCAGTAGACATGGCAGCTGCCATACCTCCTGCAGCAACTAGACCTGAAATTACATAAGGTAATCCAGCTATCTCTGGTGTTGCTAATACAACGGCTTTACCACCCATGAAGAACTCATTCAATTCAAGAGTTCCATTTCCGTTAAAGTCGCTGATAAACATTAGGTTTGCTTGGTTCCAGTTTTGGTACCAATCTATCGCTTCCACTTCTGCAAATGTCTTACCGATAATACCTGTTGGTAAATTCGGGTCGATCAATGATAACTTAGATAGTGTAGCTAACATTGGAGCAGAAGAGTAAAGTAGGAAGATAAAGAATAATGACCAACCTACTGATTTTCTAGCTGCTTTTACACTTGGAGTAGTAAAGTATCTCATCATCACGTGCGGTAATGAAGCTGTTCCCATCATCATCGCTAATGCTAATGAAATAAATGCCCAAGGTGTAGCGTTAACTGCAGAGTGAGCTTTAGTTATTCCTGCTAAGCCTTTAGGTACTGATTTTAGATCAGCAGCCGCGTTTTTAACAAAACCGAACTGTTGTTCTAATTCACCAATTCTAGCTACCTCGTCAGCTAACATAAAGTGAGGGAAGAAACCCGCACCCATTTTGTTACTGATCCAGAATACTGGAAGTAGGTAAGCTATAATCAGTACGATATATTGTGCAACCTGTGTCCAAGTTACCCCTCTCATACCACCTAACATTGAACATAATAAAATACTTACTAGTCCAACATAAACTGCGTATTGGAATGGGATATCAAGTGCAACAGATGCAATAGTACCTGTAGCGTTAATTTGTGCAGTCACATAAGTAAATGAAGCAACAGTTAAAACTACTACTGCGCTAAATCTTGCTAGATTACCACCGTATCTTGTACCTATAAAATCTGGGACTGTATAACAGCCAAATTTTCTTAAGTATGGTGCTAATAAAGATGCAACAAGCACGTAACCACCAGTCCAACCTACAAGTAGTGCCATATAACCGTAACCTTTAAAGTAAATACCACCCGCCATTGCAACGAATGAAGCACCAGACATCCAGTCTGCTGCAGTCGCCATTCCGTTGAAGACTGTTGGTACTTGCCTACCAGCTACGTAATATGCATCTGCTTGGGCTGTTCTTGATAGCCAACCGATTAATGCATAGATGAATACAGTAAATGCAACGAAAGCGATACCGATCGCTTTAGCTGTCATACCCATCTGTTCAGCAATTGCCATAATGATTATGAAACCTATAAACCCTCCGGTATAGATCCCGTAAACTTTAGGCAAATTATCTATGAAATTACCTTTCATTATTCGTCCTCTCTTTCGCTAAAGCCGAACTCTTCATCGATTTTTTCTTGTCTATTCGCAAACCAGAAAATTAAGATTACGAAAGCACCAAGAGATCCCTGACATGTAAACCAATATGTCCATGGATAACCGAAAGGTCCTGTGACCTCGTTCATTTCAGCTCCAAAGAGAAAGATGCCAATTGAGAAAACAAACCAGATTGCCAGTGTTATAAATAACAATCCTCTGGTTTTTTCCCAGTGTTTTTGTTGATTTGACATTTATACCTCTCTTTTTAGTTATAACTGGTTGAAACCATAACCATTATGGAGGTTTTGAAAAGACCTAAAATTCACCATATTAGGTACTTATTTACTTACTTTTTTGAGATATAATTGGCGCACTTACAAATTAACATGGGAAAATACAAATTAACTTGGAAAGACATAAAACTAGAGGATTTCAAAACATATTTATTCGCTATGTTTAAAGCGTTTATTCCCAAAAAAAAAATAAAAAATTTAGATGAACTAGAAGAATTTATTCAAACAAAATCTGCCTGGGCCACTCAAGTTACTTTATATAATTATTTAAAAACTCGTATGGGAACAAGATAT
>CACMRS010000051.1 GCA_902616165.1 uncultured Pelagibacteraceae bacterium | reverse complement strand
CCAGAATTTAATGTAAATATTTGTCAGTTACCCTTCTGGTCTTTAACAGTTTATTATTCATGGAAAATCTATAGTGGTAAAGAAATAAAATTTTTAGATTGTTTCTTGGTAGGTCTATTTGCATCTTTTGGATTTTTGTCAAAATATCTATTTATTTATCTTTTAATTTCAATTGACCTTTTATTTATTTATTTAATATTCTTCAAAAAGGAGAGAAAGTTTGATTTTAAATATCTAATTACTATTGAAGTTTTTTTATTAGTTTTAGTTCCACATTTTATATGGTTATATAATAATGATTTTATTACTATTACATATGGATTGGCCAGAACTGGATTAGAGCAATCTAGTTTTTTAGATCATGTTAAATTTCCATTAATCTTTTTGCTAAAACAAATAGGAATATTAATTCCATTTTTAATATTATGCATGTTATTGATTAAAAAAATTAAATTGGATTTAAATTTTAAAGATAAAAAATTATTTTTTTTATTAGCTATTAATATTTTGCCAATTATTTTAATGCTTTTAACTTCATTAATTTCTGGATCAAAAATTAGAACTATGTGGATGACACCATTCTATTTGTTTTTTGGCACATTATTTGTTTATTTATTTCAAGCACAAATAAATATTAAGAAACTTAAACCATTTATGATTGGATTTATTTTCTTTTTCTTTCTATCTCCAGGACTTTACGCTTATGTTTCAATCTCAAATGAAGATAAAAGAACTGATTACATGGGTAAAGAAATTGCAATAAAAACTCAATATGCTTGGGATCAACAATTCGTATCACAAATAAATGTAGTTTTAGGTGATGAATGGAATGCTGGAAATTTATCTTATCATTTAAAATCTAGACCAGTTTGGGAAGGTTTTGTTGAAAGAGAAAAGCTTGATCAATTGAAAGACTATATGTGCCTTGATAATATTTGCGTAGGATCAAGATAAATGAAATATGTAATTTTAGTTCCAATTTATAATGATAGAGAGTCTTTAAAGTTATTGGTAGAAAATATTAATTACGAAATAAAAGATTTAAATCACGAGATATCTTTAGTTGTAATAAATGATGCATCATCACAACAGATAATTGATACTTATCCAAATATTGAAAACATTATTTCTTTTGAAATAATAAGCATGAAAGAAAATAGAGGACATGCAAGATGTATTGCATCTGGTTTAAAATATATCTTTGAAAAAAAAGATTTCGATTTTGTTATTCCAATGGATGGTGACGGAGAAGATAGACCTGAGGAAATTAAAAATTTTATCGAACTTTCCCAACAAGATAGTGAAAAATCTATTGTAGGCGAAAGAGTTAAAAGATCAGAGGGTTTAATTTTTAAAGCTTGTTATCAATTTCATAAATTTCTTACATTAGCATTTACTGGACAATCAATTAAATTTGGTAACTTTACTTGTTTATCAAAATCAACCGTAAAAAAACTGCTTGAGGAAAAGGCTACTTGGAATAGTTTTTCTGGTTCATTAAAAAAAATAGAAAAAGATTTAATTTCTATTCCATCAATAAGAGGCAAAAGGTATTTTGGTCCGTCTCAAATGAGTTTTTTTAATTTATTAAAACACTCACTTTCAATAATTAGTGTTTTTAGAAAAACTGTTTTAATTCGATCAGCTTTGTTTATTATATTTTATATATTGCTCATCAAAAGCTACGCCTCAGTAATTACCTCACTACCATTAGTTTTGTTATTGATAATGATTTATTCAATTTCTAGTTTAGCCTTAAGAGAAAATATTGATGAATTTAATAATTCCTTAACAAATATTCACGATATTGATAAAATAAAATAATTATGAAAAACTTTTTTAGAAAAGTTTCTTTTGGTATTGGACCCAATGAACAAGTTCCTACTGATCCTTTGAAGTGGGCTCTTGATCAAGTAAATGATGTGCCGGAATTATCTTGGAAAGGTAAAATATATTCTGAAAAAGAATTAAGAAAACATTATAGAGATTATGTTTATGGGGATAGAAAAGTTTTAAGAATAAAATATAAAGACAATAAAACTTTATATAAAACTCATAAAAACCTTCTACGACATCAAACAGGTCAAAAATTTTGGGAGTCTTTAGAAATTTCGATCAGACATAATGAAGGAATAAATAGTATTAGTCCAGTTTTAGCGAAACTATGGATGTTTTGGGGAAATTTTTTCGCGATTAGTGAAAAAGATTATTTAGCAAATTATTCTACTGGTCCTTATCAAAGAGAAATAATACGACCAAATTTAAATCAGACTTTTGAAAAAATGGTTTATGATGTAACGACTTCTTGGGCCATGATACATCATCTAGACAATAGTGAGAGTGCTGGACCAAAGAGCGTAACCGCTAGTGAAGAGTGGAGGAGAAGAAAGAAGGAACCAGCTACGATAAATGAAAATCATGCTAGAGAACTGTTGGAACTGCATACAGTTTCACCACAAGCTGGATACACTCAAGATGATGTTATTCAATTAGCTTACATTATGACTGGTTGGCAACAGAGATGGAGTAAAAAAAATTTGGAGACAGGAAATGTGTGGTTTAATTCAGAGTATCACCAAAGAGGTAAAAAAATAGTTTTAGGAAAAGAATATAAGAAAGGAAAAAAATCTCTGGCTGTTGTAATTAAGGATTTAGTGAATCATCCTAACTGTAGAGATTTTGTAGCAGATAGGCTTTGTAGGTATTTAATTACTGATGAGCCAACCAAAGAAATGAAGCAACCAATAATTGATGCCTTTAAGAAAACAGATGGCCACCTTCCTGCAATACATAAAGCAGCAATCACAGTAGCTTTTAATTACAATAAAAATTATAAAAAATTTCAAACCCCAGAAAATTGGTTTATTCAAATTGCAAAAATTGCTGATTTAGAGTGGCCTCCTTCACCTGAAACTATGGCCTCTTATGAATTAGGAACAAAACCTACACGTAAACAAAGATTGCCAGAAAAGATTTTAGAAAGATTGGGGCATCCACCTTATAGACCTAAGCAACCTAATGGATGGTCAGATTATTCTGATGACTGGTTGTCACCAGAACTACTGATTAGAAGATTAGTTTATGCAGACAGAA
>CACMRS010000050.1 GCA_902616165.1 uncultured Pelagibacteraceae bacterium | reverse complement strand
ATTTTAAACTTGCTATTCTTTCAAATGGTACTCCCTCCCTTCTTGAAGAATTGGTAAAGAGCAATAATTTAGAAAATATATTTGATAATATTTTTTCAATTGAAGAGGTCGGAGTTTATAAACCAGACTCTAAAGTTTACGATCTTCCAATAAAGCAATATCAAATTCGAACAAATGAAGTTGCTTTTTTGAGTGCAAATACTTGGGATGTTTCAGGTGGTGGAAACTATGGTTATAATTCTATTTGGGTTAATAGAAGCAACAATACTTTTGATAATCTAGATTATGTCCCTAAACATCAAATCAAAGATCTTAGTAAGTTACTTGATATATTATAAAAAATTATTATTTACGAAATATGAAAAATATTGAAGTTAGTAAAATTATTAATCCTATCCCTGCTTCTGATGGTGCAGGAGTTAAATTAAAAAGAAGTATTGGTGTTGAGCCAAATTACTTTGACCCTTTTTTAATGCTAGATGAATTTGGATCAGAAAATAGTGAAGATTATATCGCAGGTTTTCCGCCCCACCCTCATCGAGGAATTGAAACAGTTACTTATATGTTAGCTGGAGATTTTGAGCACAAAGACAGTACTGGTGGTGAGGGCAGAATGACTGCAGGAGACGTTCAGTGGATGAAAACAGGAAGTGGAATTATTCATTCTGAAATGCCTGCAATGAAAGAAGGTAAACTTCATGGTTTTCAATTATGGATTAATATGCCTGCTAAATTAAAAATGAGTAAGCCTGAATATATTTATATTGATGCAGATAAAATGAGCGTTCACAAAGATGATGATAAACAAGTTAAAGTAATAGCTGGTAAATTTGAAAAAGCCCAAGGCCCTGTTAAAGGCCATAATGTTGAACCAGTTTATTTTGATGTTGAGCTTAACAAAGATAAGGAATTTAATTTTAAATTACCATCTACTCATAATACGTTCATTTATTTAATTAATGGTGAAATAGAAATTGGAAAAGTTAAACACGATCAAGTTATAGACAGCACTTTAATATTAGTAACGAAAGGTGAAAATTTAAGAGTTAAAGCAAAATCAGATACTAAATTTTTAGTAATTTCTGGCAAACCAATTAATGAGGAAATAGTTAGAGGCGGACCATTTGTGATGAATACTAAAGCAGAAATCTTGCAAGCAGTTCAAGATTATCATAATGGTACATTTGTAAAATAAATTATGAGAGCTGTAGAAATTAGTAAAAATGGTGGACCTGAGGTTTTAGAGGTTAAGGATATTTCTTTAGATAAGCCTGGCCCAGATCAAGTAACTATCGAACAAAAAGCAATTGGGCTTAACTATATTGATACTTACCATAGATCAGGTTTGTACCCATTAAAACTACCGATTGGTTTAGGTTTGGAAGGTGCTGGAGTTATTACTGATGTTGGTGAGAATGTAAAAGACTTTAAAGTTGGAGATAAAATTTCTTATGCAGGTATTCCTTTAGGTTCTTATTCTTCTCATAGAAATTACCCAACTAAAAATTTAGTAAAGGTGCCAGATGGTATTGATCTTGAAATAGCTGCAACTTTAATGACAAAAGGATTAACAACTTTTTACCTTTTGCATAAAACTTATCCAGTTAAATCAGGAGAAACAATATTGTTTCATGCAGCTGCTGGTGGTGTTGGTCAGATTTTTGGTCAATGGGCAAAAAGTTTAGGTTGTAATGTTATTGGTACAGTTGGTTCAGATGAAAAAATAAATATAGCAAAAAGAAATGGCTATGATCATGTAATCAATTACAATAAAGAAAATTTTGCTAAAAAAGTTTTAGAAATTACAAATGGCAAGGGTGTTCCAGTTGTTTACGATGGTGTTGGTAAAGATACATTAGATGGATCAATTGAATGTTTAGCAATAAGAGGAATGATGGTTTCTTTTGGAAATGCATCTGGTCCACTATCTGATATAAATGTGCCAAAAGTTATTCAACCGAAAGGTCTTTATCTAGTTAGACCTTCTATGCAACAATACCTTTCAACAAGAGAAGAACTAGATGAGGCTTCAGCAACAATGTTTGAAAAAATTAGCTCTGGTAAAGTAAAAATTAAAATTTTTAAAAAGTATAAGCTAGAAGAAGTTGTTCAAGCTCATCAAGATCTTGAAGGAAGAAAAATTTTAGGTCCAGCTGTACTAGTTCCTAATTAACATCAACATCCATATCTGACATATGGAGTTTAAGTGCATTTGTAGATATTTGAATTTCTCTTATAAAAAAAATGATAGATACAATCATTGACAAACAGCAAGATCCAAAAATTACACGAGCCAAAAAAACTTCATCTAGGTATAAAGCAAATACAGTTAACATGTTAAAAAGAAATCCAAACGAAGCAAAAAGTATTGTCCATCTCAAAAGAGTTATTCTTCCACTCAGATTAATGAATTGTTTTTTCCATTCTGGTGGAATATGTTTTTCATAAACGTGCTCGTCATGGAGTTGTCGAATTAATATACTTAAAGAATGGAATCTATTGCTATAAACAGCCATCATTAACGGAATTGCAGGAAACATTAGTGCTGTGACTGTGTAATCTATATTCATACGAATCAAATTGATTATGAAACTAGCCTTTGTTATTTACAAGTAAATTATGAACCAACTAAACTTATTTATTGAATTAATAAGATTAAAAAAGCCAATTGGATTTATGTTATTATTCTGGCCCTGTATTTGGGGTCTTACAATTGCTTATGATTTAAATTCAAATTTAGAAATATTTTTTTATTATATATTTCTTTTTTTTGCTGGTTCAATTCTTATGCGTTCTGCAGGATGTATAGTAAACGATATTGCAGATAAAAATTTTGATAAAGAAGTTGAAAGAACTAAATACAGGCCAATAGCATCAGGAAGAATTTCTATAAAATTAGCAACAATTTACTCAATAATTCTTTGTAGTTTAGCTTTTCTAGTTTTGATTAATTTTAATTTTTTTACAATTTTAATGGCTTTAGCTTCCATGCCCCTGGCCTTTACATATCCATTAATGAAAAGAATTACTTATTGGCCACAATTATTTTTAGGTGTTACTTTCAATTATGGTTTGGTTCTAGCTTGGATATCAATTGAAAATCAAATTTCAATAATACCTTTAATATTTTATTTTGGGGCCATATTTTGGACACTAGGTTACGACACTATATATGGCTTTCAAGATATTAAAGATGATGAAATTATAGGGGTGAAATCAACTTCGATAAAATTTAAAAATGATCCAAAAAAATTTCTTTATACTTGCTATACAATTTTTATTTTTTGCTTAATTACCGTAGGAATTTTAA
>CACMRS010000049.1 GCA_902616165.1 uncultured Pelagibacteraceae bacterium | reverse complement strand
TACGGTAAAGGTTTTCAGGAGAAAGAACAAGGTCATAATAATGGCCAAATTGATCTGATACATGGGTCAAGACAATTTCTATCTCAGTCAGATTTTTTAATAACTCCTGAAGTTGGATATTTTTATTTCTTTCCTCACTACTTGATGCATACTGTTTACCCTTTTAATAGCACTAATGAAGAAAGAAGATCGGTCTCATTTAACGCATTGATTGATGAAAAAACTTTTAATGTCTATGCAAATTAAAAAACAAAAAAATGTTCTTGATGAAGATCTGGAGGAATGTTCTAACAATCCTTTGACAGGTTGGTTTCGTGATGGTTGTTGTAACACTGACGAAAATGATCATGGTATTCATACAGTTTGTGCAAAAGTAACAACTGAATTCTTAGAGTGGTTAAAGGAAGAAGGAAATGATTTAATTACTCCACATCCAGAATATGGTTTTCCAGGGTTAAAAAATGGTGATGGATGGTGCGTATGTGCTAGTTGGTACGCTAAAGCAGTTGAGGCAGGTAAGGGATGTCCAATATTCCTAAAAAGAACTCATAAAAATACCCTCAAACATCTTCCTATCGAAACTTTAAAGAAGTTTGCAATAGATTTATCTTAATTACATGTTTCCATATCTTGGACCACCGCTTCCTTCTGGTGTAACCCAAGTTATATTTTGAGAAGGTTCTTTAATATCACATGTTTTACAATGAATACAATTTTGAGAATTAATTACAAATTTATTTATGTCATTTTCTTTTTGAACCTCATAAACCCCTGCAGGACAATATCTTTGAGCTGGTTCATCAAATTTCTCTAAAGTATAATTAATTGGTAAATCAGGATCTTTAAGTTTTAAATGAACAGGTTGATTGTCTGCATGATTGGTTCCTGTTAAATATACTGAACTTGTTTTATCAAAAGTTATAACATTGTCATATTTTGGATAATCTATTTTTGGCATTTGATTTGCAGGCTTTAGGGTTTCATGATCAGCATGTTTGTGCTTAAGAGTAAATGGAAGTTTTCCTCTAAATAAAATTTGATCAATACCTGTAAATATAATTCCTAAAATTAACCCCCAACTAAAGCTGGGTTTTACATTTCTGGCTTCGTAAAGCTCTTTATACAGCCAGCTATCTTTAAATTTATTTTCATAAATTGATAAATCTTTGTTTTCTTTTAAATGTTCATTGATAGTTTCAGCTGCAATAATCCCGCTTTTCATGGCTGTATGAGAGCCTTTAATTTTTGGCATATTTAAAGTTCCAGCGTCACATCCAACTAGTAGTGCTCCAGGCATAAACATCTTTGGTAAACTTTGAAATCCACCTTCTATTAAAGCTCTTGCACCGTAAGAAATCCTTTTTCCACCTTCTATTATTTTTTTTATTGCAGGATGCGTTTTAAATCTTTGAAATTCATCATAAGGAGAAAGGTGAGGGTTTTTGTAATCTAAACCTATTACATAACCTAAAAAAACTTGTTTATTTTCTGCGTGATACATAAAACTGCCACCATATGTATTGTTATCTAATGGCCAACCAGCTGTATGCATAACTAAACCTTCTTCATGATTTTTATCCTCTATTTCCCAAATTTCTTTAAAACCAATTCCATATTGTTGAGGATCTTTATTTTTATTTAACTCAAATTTTTCAATTAGTTGTTTTCCTAAATGGCCTCTGCAACCTTCTGCAAAAACATTTACTTTACCTAAAAGCTCGATACCTGGTTCAAAACTATCTTTTTTATTACCATCTTTATCTATACCCATATCTTGAGTTGCAACACCTTTGACGGATCCATCTTCATCATATAAAATTTCACTTGCTGGAAATCCTGGAAAGATTTCTACGCCTAAATTTTCAGCTTGTTCTGCAAGCCATCTACAAAGATTTGCTAAACTGATAATATAATTTTTATGATTTTGTTGTACCGCAGGTAGTAGCCAAGTTGGCCAACTTAAAGATTTGGTTTTTCCTAAAAATAAAAATTTTTCTTTAGTTACTTTTGTTTTAATTGGAGAATTTAACTCTCTCCAATTTGGTAATAATTCATCTAGTGCACGAGTTTCAAATACATTTCCACTTAAAATATGAGCTCCAATCTCTGATGCTTTTTCTAATATACAAACATTTAAATTTGAATCTAATTGTTTTAACTTTATTGCAGTTGACAATCCTGATGGTCCTCCACCAATGATTACAACATCATATTCCATTGATTCTCTAGACATTCTCTAGTTTTTAACTATAAGGATTATTTTTGTATAGTGTTTAATT
The DNA here is from genome assembly GCA_902616165.1 of uncultured Pelagibacteraceae bacterium. Classification (GTDB taxonomy): domain Bacteria; phylum Pseudomonadota; class Alphaproteobacteria; order Pelagibacterales; family Pelagibacteraceae; genus Pelagibacter. The sequence goes on along the minus strand of CACMRS010000049.1, from coordinate 1,217 downwards.
TGTTCAACTCTTCCATGAACTGAGGCAGTGCCTCAAATAAATCAGCTTCAAGTCCATAATCTGCAACACTAAAAATTGGCGCTTCACCATCTTTATTAATTGCAACTATAACTTTACTTTCCTTCATTCCTGCTAAATGCTGAATAGCACCTGAAATTCCAACAGCTATATATAGATCTGGTACTACCACTTTTCCTGTTTGACCTACTTGATGGTCATTACTTATGTATCCTGCGTCTACTGCCGCTCTTGATGCTCCGATCGCAGCACCTAATTTATCTGCAATTTCTGTAATTAATTTAAAATTGTCTCCACTTTGCATTCCTCTGCCACCTGAGACAACAATTCTTGCTGTTCCAAGTTCAGGTCGATCAGATTTAATTTCTTCTCTTTTGACAAATTTTGTGTTTGAAAACTCTTCACTAGCATCAACTTTTTCAATTGGGGCTGATCCACCTGTACTTTCACATGGATCAAAAGAGGTAGGTCTGATTGTTACACACTTTTTAGCATCATTACTCTTAATTGTTGCAAAAGCGTTACCTGCATAAATTGGTCTTAAAAAAGTATCTGAAGATATTACTTTAATAATGTCACTTACTTGCGATGTATCAAGATGAGCAGCAATTCGCGGCATCAAATTTTTTCCAAACGTATTTGCCGAACAAACAATGTGAGAATAATTTTCTGCAAGTTTAATGATCACTGGAGCAAAATTTTCTGCTGTAAAGTTTTCATAGTGAGCTCCTTCCACACTCAATACTTTTTTTACAACTGGAAGTTCAGATAATTGTTTTGCAGCATCTGCAGAGTTTTGACCAATAATTACTGCATGAACATCTGAATCAATTTGAGATGCTGCCGTAGCTGCATTAAGAGTAAATGGTCTTAACTCTTTATTATTGTGCTCTGCTATTAATAAAACTGCCATTAAATTACCTTCGCCTCATTTTTTAATTTTTGAACTAATTCAGCAACATTTGCTACTTTTATACCTGCTTTTCTTTTTGGAGGTTCCTCTACTTTTATTTGTTCTAATCTTGGTGATACATCTACACCTAAATCAGAAGCAGCAATTTCCTCTATAGGTTTTTTCTTTGCCTTCATTATATTTGGTAGTGATGCATATCTTGGTTCATTCAGCCTAAGATCACAAGTTACAATAGCTGGAACATTTATTTCAATTGTTTCAAGACCTTCGTCTATTTCTCTAGTTA
>CACMRS010000048.1 GCA_902616165.1 uncultured Pelagibacteraceae bacterium | reverse complement strand
AAAAAAGCGAAGATAAAATCAAAATTGGTATATAAAATGGGACTATAAATCTTTTATATAATTCCTTAAATATGTTGCCTAAATTTTCCTCAGTGCAATTTTGAATAAATATTCCAGTTTCAGGTTTTTTATTCTTTGATAAATCGTAATTAAAATATCTTTTTAAACAATTTGCTAAATTTAAAGTAGATGTTTCCTGAATTTTATTAACTTTAATTACACCTGAATCTAGTTGCGAAAGACTTAACTCAGATTGATCAAAATTGAAGCTACTGAATTTATTGTTGATACCATTTATAGTTTCACCTTTTTGAAGTACTAATACTTTTGATTGACCTTTAATTTTAAAAAAACCATTCTTTGCATAAGTAATTTGAAAATTTCCACTTCCAGTTTCCTTTTTTAAATAAATATTTTTTAGATTTTCATTTTCATCTTTTGTATCGGCATAAATAGTTAAACCTTTTATATTATCAATAAATTTTTTAGGTTTTATAAAACTTTCAAAAAAGTCAACATTTGAAGATGTCAATAATTCTCTAGAGAGATTTTGCGTTTTTGGAACTAACAGTGATGTGAGCAAAATTTGAATAAACATCAAAAAAAATGAAAATTTCAAGAAAAAATTTATTAATTCAATTTTATTAATTCCAAAATTCCATAGAATCATTAATTCATTATTTAATTCATATTTTGCAAGTGTATAAAAGAAACTAAAAAAAAGCGCAAAAGGAAAAATTTTTGTAATAATTTTAGGAAAGCTTAAAAGAGAATAATTAATATATACCAAATAATCTCTTCCATCCTCAACCATAATATCTAGAAAATTTACTGCTTGGAATACCCAGATTATAGTAGTAGCACTAATTAGTGTAATAAAAAAAAAGGTTAAGCAATCAGATAGTAATTTTCTAAACAATAATTTTTTCATTGAAATATGCTAATTTTATTCATATATAGCACTCATCTCGTATAGATTGTATTTAAAATTTATGACAGTTCAAATATTTTATAAAAATAAAAAAACAAAAAAAAATGCTCAAAATTTAGTTTTATTTATTGATGAAAAGTTCAATGTTTCTAGCTTAAAAAAACATATTTCAAGCTCAGATTATGCATTTATTGCTGACCTAATCCAAAAAAGAGACGAAAAAAAAAAAATAATATTTTTCGATATTAGCTCAAAAAAGAAAATAATATTAGTCTCATTAAAAAAAAATATTACCAATTCTGATCTAGAAAACTTAGGCGCATGTTTTTATGATCAATTTAAAAGTAATAAAATAAAAGAGTTTAACTTAAATTCAGATACTTTATCAACTCAACAAAAAAATATTATAGGTTATTTTGCACATGGTATAAAATTAAAATCTTATATATTTGATAAATACAAAACAAAAAAAAATAATAATAATTTTTCAGTAATTATAACCGGTAAAAATCAACCGTCTGCTAAAGAGCAAATTAAATTTAGAGCAATAGAAAATGGAACTTTTTTTACTAGAGATTTAGTTTCAGAGCCTGGAAATATTCTTCATCCTGATGAATATGCGAAAAGATTAAACTTACTAAAAAAATACGGCTTAAAGGTAACTATATATGATGAGAAAAAATTAAAAAAACTTGGAATGAATACTCTATTAGGTGTTGGTCAGGGCAGCATAAGAGGATCATACCTTGTTACAATAGAATGGAATGGTTTGAGTAAAAAATCTAAACCTTTAGCATTTGTTGGTAAAGGAGTATGTTTTGATACTGGTGGAATATCTCTTAAGCCTGCAAAATTCATGGAAGATATGACTTATGATATGGCTGGTTCCGCAGTTGTGGTTGGATTAATGAAAAGTCTAGCACTTAGAAAAGCAAAAATAAATGCAGTTGGTGTAGTAGGTCTAGTTGAAAATATGCCAGGGGGTAATGCTCAAAGACCAGGGGATATAGTTAAATCTTATAGTGGTAAAACAGTAGAAATTTTAAATACCGATGCTGAGGGAAGATTGGTTTTAGCTGATGCTTTGACTTATACAGAAGAAAAATTTAAGCCAAAACTTATAGTAGATTTGGCAACTTTAACAGGAGCGATAATTGTTTCTTTAGGTTCTGAATATGCAGGTTTATTTTCTAATGATGATAAATTATCCAAACAATTAATAAATGCAGGTGAAGATGTTGAGGAAAAAGTTTGGAGAATGCCTTTAAATAAAAATTTTGATAAGTTAATTGACTCTAAAAATGCAGATATGCAGAATATTAATTATGTAGGTGGTGCTGGTTCTACTACTGCTGCGCAATTTTTACAGAGATTTATATTAAACAAAACACCATGGGCACATTTAGATATAGCTGGCATGGCCTTTTCTAAATATGGAGGAGCACTTAACTCAGGTGGAGCCACAGGGTATGGAGTGAGATTACTAAACAAACTAATTGAGGATCATTATGAGTAATATGGAACAAACTTTATCAATCATTAAACCAGATGCAGTTGAAAGAAATCTAGAAAACGAGATTAAAGAAATGTTTAAAATTAATGGTTTTACAATTTTAAAAGAAAAAAAAATTCAAATTGAAAAATCAGAGGCTGAAAAATTTTACAAAGTTCATGAAACAAAACCATTTTATAATGATTTATGTGATTATTTATCATCTGGGCCAATTGTAGTTATGGTTCTTGAAAAAGAGAATGCGGTTTTTGGAAATAGAGAGTTAATGGGTGCTACTAATCCAAAAGATGCGGACGATGGTACAATTAGAAAAAAATATGGGATTTCAATTGATAAAAATTCAGTACACGGATCTGATAGCTTTGAAAATGCTAAAATTGAAATAGATTTTTTTTTTAAAGATTAAAAGCTTTTAATATAGCTTTTGGATAGAGTTTATGTTCCTGAGCTAGAATTTTTTTAGCAAGAGAAGTCTTGGTTTCTTTTTTTGAAATTTTGACTTTCTTTTGTAGAATAATTTTACCTGAGTCTAATCTAGAATTTACAAAATGAACTGTGCACCCTGAATATTTTTCTTTATTATTTAATGCTCTTTCGTGAGTATTTAAACCTTTATATTTAGGCAATAAAGATGGGTGTATATTTAAAATTTTTCCTTTAAATTTTTTAATAAAATTACCTGATAAAATTTTCATAAATCCAGCAAGACAAATCATATCAATACTATTTATTTTTAAAATAGAAAGTAACTCTTTTTCACTTAAATTTTTATTTTTAAAATTTAAAACTTTTTTCTTTATTTTAAATTTTTTAGCATAATCTAAACCCTTTGCTTTGGAGTTGTTTGAAATAACAAAATCAATAGATATAGGAGATTTGGCAGTTCTTGAAAATTTAATGAGAGATTTTAAATTACTTCCTGTACCTGAGATAAATACAGCAGTTCTAGTTTTATTGTAACCAATTGATGGAACCATTTAGTATAACTTTCTTGTTATCTTCAGAAATTTTTCCAATGACATATGGTTTGTATTCTTTTGAAAAAAATTTATCTATTTTTTTCAAATTTTTATGCTCTATAATTAGACAAAATCCTATTCCACAGTTAAATGTTTTGAGCATTTCCATGTCAGAAATTCCATTGTTTTTAAGCCAATTAAATATTTTAGAAGTTTTAATTTGATCTAAATTTATATTGGCTGAAAGTTTAT
>CACMRS010000047.1 GCA_902616165.1 uncultured Pelagibacteraceae bacterium | reverse complement strand
CCGTTACTAATTAATAAAGAGTCATAATTTAAAAGATTTGCACCTCTAATATCAGTATTTAAATTATCACCAATTGCTAATATTTTTTTATTTTTATTATCAATTGACTGATTATAAACTTCTGGGTGTGGTTTTCCAAAATATACTACCTCTCCACCCATTTTTTCAAAAACCATTGCAACAGAACCTGCACACAACTCTCTAACTTCACCACGATCAACGATTAAATCTGGATTTGTGCAAATCATTTTTTTGTTAATATGTTTTTCAAGTAAATCTTTATAAAATTCTAAATCCTTATCATGATCATCAAATAACCCGGTACACAATAAATATTCACTATCGCTAATATCTTCACACTTATTTTTCTCAAATAAATAAAATAAATCAAAATCTCTAGGTGGACCTATGTGATAAAACTTTTTAGATAAGAAAGATTTTTTCAAATAATTCAATGCTGCTTCTCCTGAGGTAAATACGTGATCTCTGAGTGCTTTGTCCATGCCCATTTTTTCTAAAAAATTTTGAACAGTTTTATTTGGTCTTGGGGCATTTGTTAAAAGTACTAGCATTTTCTTTTTTTTTAAAAGTTCATTTAAAACAGCTATTGCTTTTTCATGAAGATTTACCCCATTATGAACAACACCCCATAGGTCTATATAAAAAAGATCATAGTTATCAGCAATTGATTGTAAGCCATTTGAATCTAAATTTTTGGTCATAATTTTAAGGTATAAACCATAAAATCCCGAATTTACTAGCATTATTAATATCCTTAAGTCTTTCTGATCTTGAAATAGGCGGTGAAATATCTATATGAAGCTCATATTTATAAAGATTTATTAAGGAGAATTTATGAAATTTAAACCGTTACATGACAGAGTTTTAATCGAAGTTTTAGACAGCAGTGAAAAAACTGCTGGAGGCATAATTATCCCTGACACAGCTCAAGAAAAACCTCAAGAAGGTAAAGTGGTTGCCATTGGTGGTGGAGCAAAAACTGAAGATGGAAAAATAATTCCAATGGACGTTAAAGTTGGTGATAAAGTTTTATTTGGCAAATGGTCAGGAACTGAAGTCAAAATTGATGGTAAAGAATACAGCATAATGAAAGAGTCAGACATTATGGGTATTACAACTAAGTAATTTAATTTAAAGGAGAAATATAATGGCAAAAGTTGTTAAATTTGATGCTGAAGCAAGAGCAGCAATGATTAGAGGTGTAAATATCTTAGCTGACACTGTTAAAGTAACTTTAGGACCAAAGGGAAGAAATGTAGTAATGGATAAATCTTATGGTGCACCTAGAATTACTAAAGATGGTGTTTCTGTAGCTAAAGAAATAGACCTTGAAGATAAGTTTGAAAATATGGGGGCACAAATGGTTAAAGAAGTTGCTAGCAAAACTAACGACGAAGCTGGTGATGGAACTACTACTGCAACTATACTTGCTCAAGCAATTGTAAAAGAGGGTGTGAAGTATGTAACAGCAGGTATGAATCCAATGGACGTAAAAAGAGGAATCGATGCTGCTGTAGAAACAGTAAAAGAAAGTCTAGTTGCATCTGCAAAAAAAGTAAAAGACAGTGATGAGATTGCTCAAGTAGGAACAATTTCTGCAAATGGTGACAAAGAAATTGGAACAATGATTGCAAAAGCAATGCAAAAAGTTGGAAATGAAGGGGTAATTACTGTTGAAGAAAATAAAGGTATCGAAACAGAATTAGATGTGGTTGAAGGTATGCAATTTGATAGAGGTTATCTATCACCATATTTTATTACTAATAGTGATAAAATGACTACAGAATTAGAAAATCCTTTTATTTTATTACATGAAAAGAAATTAACAAATTTACAGCCAATGGTTCCTCTTTTAGAGGCAGTTGTTCAAGCTGGTAGACCATTAATGATTATTTCTGAGGATGTTGAAGGTGAGGCTTTAGCTACTTTAGTTGTAAACAAACTAAGAGGTGGTTTAAAGGTCGTAGCTGTTAAAGCTCCAGGATTTGGTGATAGAAGAAAAGCTATGCTTGAAGATATTGCTATTTTAACAGGAGGTCAGGTTATATCTGAAGACTTAGGTATCAAACTTGAAAATGTTAAACTAGATGATCTTGGATCTTGTAAAAAGATAAAAGTTGATAAAGATAATAGTACTATTGTAAATGGAAGTGGTAAAAAATCTGACATTGAAGCAAGATGTGCATCTATCAAACAACAAGTTGAAGAAACTACTTCTGATTATGACAGAGAAAAACTTCAAGAGAGACTGGCTAAGCTAGCTGGTGGAGTTGCAGTTATCAAGGTTGGTGGTGCAACTGAAGTAGAAGTTAAAGAAAGAAAAGATAGAGTAGAGGATGCTTTGAACGCAACTAGAGCTGCTGTTGAGGAAGGTATTGTGACAGGTGGTGGTTGTGCTCTTCTTTATGCTGCACAAGAACTTGATAAAGTTAAAGCAAAAGGTGATGATCAAAAAGCTGGAGTGGATCTTGTAAGAAAAGCATTGGAGTCTCCTATAAGACAAATTACCAAAAATGCTGGTGTAGATGGTTCGGTTGTAGTTGGTAAATTATTGGAGCAAAAGAAAAAAACTCATGGTTATGATGCTCAAAGTGAAGAGTATTGTGATATGTTTGCAAAAGGTATCATTGATCCAGTTAAAGTTGTGAGAACTGCTCTACAAGATGCAGCTTCAATTGCTGGATTATTAGTAACTACAGAAGCAATGATCGCTGACAAACCAGAGGAAAAAGATGCTGCTGGTGGAATGCCGGGTGGTATGCCTGGTGGTATGGGCGGCATGGGAGGAATGGGTGGAATGGGTATGTAATCCCTCATTTTTGAAACATAATTTAAAAGGCCATCTAAGGATGGCCTTTTTTTTATATGAGGTTTAATCATGTCAAAAAGATATAGTGGTAAATCATTTAAAGACTCTAGTGTTAAAAAAAAACCTAAATTGAGCCTTAAAGAAAAAAGAAAACTTAAAAAAGATAAGCAAAAAAAGACAAATTAATCCTGAATTTTGAAAATTATTCAAGCCAGTTGAGAGTTTTTTTGAGTTTTAATATTCTTTTAAATATGTATAAGAGCCAGAATTTATGAGTAATAATATCAGAAACATCACAATCATAGCCCATGTTGATCATGGGAAAACTACTCTAATTGATAATTTAATGAAACAAAGTGGTTCATTTAGAGATAATGAGGTTGTTCATGAAAGATTAATGGACTCAGGTGAGCTTGAAAAAGAAAGAGGAATTACAATTTTAGCTAAACCTGCCTCAATAAATTGGAACAATTCAAGAATAAATATAATTGACACTCCAGGCCACAGAGATTTTGCTGCAGAAGTTGAAAGAGTTTTAAGTATGGCAGACGGAGCACTATTATTAATTGATTCTGCAGAAGGTGTCATGCCTCAAACAAAATTTGTATTATCCAAAGCACTTAAACAAGGATTAAAACCGATTGTTGTTATTAACAAGCTAGATAAAGCCGATCAAAGAGCTAATGAAGTCCTAGATGAAACATTTGATTTATTTGTGAGCTTAGATGCAAATGAAGAACAATTAGATTTTCCTGTTTTATATGCAAGTGGAAGATCAGGTTGGGCAGACCATGAAGTTGATGGTCCAAGAGAAAATTTAAATCCTTTGTTAGATTTAATTG
>CACMRS010000046.1 GCA_902616165.1 uncultured Pelagibacteraceae bacterium | reverse complement strand
ATCTTTGGACATGGAAATGTAGCTTGTTTAGGTCAAGCACTAGAAGAAAGTAAAAATGAACTTCCAACATATAGAGGACACCATGAACAGAATATGGCTCTAACTGGAATTGGTTATGCTAGGGCAAAAAGACGACAACAAATTTTTGTAGCAACATCCTCTGTTGGACCTGGTGCAACAAATATGGTTACAGCTGCAGCAGTTGCTTTGAGTAACAGATTACCTATTTTGTTTCTACCAGGAGATACTTATGCAAACAGAATGCCAGATCCAGTGTTGCAACAAGTTGAGCATTTTAATAATCCTGGAATAACAGCTAATGATGCGTTTAAACCAGATGTAATTACTCCTGGCGCTGTAATGGAATTAGTAAATATTTGCAAAGAGGCAGGTGTACCAGATGGTGTCGTTAGTCTTTTGTCAGGCGATCCTGCTGAAATATCAAATGAATTAATGGAGTCTGATATAATTAAAAAAGTTTCAGTTACTGGATCAACTAGAGTTGGTAAAATTATTTTAAAAAAAGCAGCTGATAAAGTTCAAAGAGTTACTATGGAACTTAGTGGACACTCGCCTTTTATTGTGTGTGAAGATGTAGATATGAACAAAGTAGCTGATATAGCAATAACTGGTAAATTTAGAAATAACGGTCAGGTCTGTATTTCACCTAATAGATTTTATATCCAAGAAAACAGAAAAGAGGATTTTGTAAATGCTTTCATTGAAAGAGCAAAAAAATTAAAAATTGGAAACGGTATGGACGAAGGTGTGGATCTGGGCCCTTTAACTACTGCTAAGAGATTAGAAGAAATAGAAAAACTAGTTGAAACTACTAAAAAGGAAGGAGCTAAAGTGTTAATGGGTGGACAAAAACCCTCTGGTTTCAATAAGGGATATTATTATGAACCAACAGTCTTTGATGACGTTAAAGATAATTTTACAATCATGAAAGAAGAGCCTTTCGGTCCACTAGTTCCAATTTTAACTTTTAAAACTTTCGACGAAGTAATTGAAAGAGCAAATGATAATGACTTAGGATTATGTAGTTATTTATATACTAACTCTATGGACAAAGCTCACATTGGATCTGAGAAATTAGAGTCAGGTTGTGTTGCAGTAAATACTGGAGTTGTTGCTATTGCTGAGGCACCTTTTGGAGGAATAAAACAAACTGGTTATGGACGTGAAGGTGGTTCAGGTGCGATAAAAGATTATCTTAATGTGAAATACACTCACATGGGTTTAAAAATCTAGAAAATGAGAAAAAATAAAATCAAAAAAATGATGAAGGAAGGTAAGCCTGTAATCAATGGTTGGTGCGCCATTCCTAGCACAGCATCTGCTGAAGCAATGGCTCATCAAGGATGGGATTCTCTTACAGTAGATATGCAACATGGTTTAGTTGATTACAGTAATGCACTTCCAATGATGCAAACAATATCAACAACAGATGTAACTCCTTTAGCTAGAGTTAACTGGAATGAACCAGGTCAAATTATGAAAATTTTAGATGCTGGGTGTTATGGAATTGTTTGTCCAATGGTAAGCAATAAAAAAGAGGCAGAAAATTTTGTTCAAGCATGTATGTATCCACCTGATGGCTACAGAAGTTTTGGCCCTATACGAGGGCTAATTTATGGTGGAGCTGATTATGCTGATCACGCTAATGAAGAAATACTAAAATTAGCAATGATAGAAACAAAAGAATCTTTAGAAAATCTTGATGAGATAATGTCTACACCAGGTGTCGATGGTATTTATATTGGCCCAGCAGATTTAAGTTTAGCAATAGGTGAAAAACCTGGTTTTGATAGGTCAGAGACTACAAAAGCTTATTCTGAAATTTTAAGAATTTTAGAACATGCTAAAAAAAATAATATTTTTGCTGGAATTCATAATGGTACTACAGAATATGCTACCAAGATGATTGAAAAAGGTTTTGATTTTGTGACTATAGCATCTGATTTAAGAGCTTTAAGTGCTGGCGCTAAAGCCACAGTAGATAAAATGAAGGGTTCTTTATCAAAAAAAGACGATAACTCAACTTACTAATCAAGTTGTTCTAAAAATTCCTTGAATTGTTTTTCTTCTAAATTAGAAGATTGTTTTTTTCCAGGAAATTTTCCATTCATTGAATCTTTTTTAAAAGCCTTTAGAGCCTTTACTCTTTCTAGTTTTATTTGATTTCTAAGTCTCAATAAATTTCCATATGCTTTTGAATGTCTTGGGGGATTTTCTGTGTCGCCACAGATATCTTCCATAAATAAATACATTACATCAGCGTTTTTACCTGAACCTAATGAAACAGTAACTATGTCTGTACGCTTTGAAATTTCACCCATTACGTTTTCAGGTATTACTTCACACTCTGCCGAAAAAGCACCTGCGTCTTCTAATCTTTTAAATTTTTGAAAAAGTTCGTAAGCTTCATCAGCAGTTTTGCCAACTGCTCTTAAGCCACCAATCCAAGTAGATTTTCTTGGAACTAATCCTAAATGACCCATTACTGGAACATCTTCCTTAGCCAGCATTTCAACTATATCCATACTTCTTGGTGTCATAACTGCATCCGCACCATTCTCTAATGCTTTAAAAGCTCCACGCATAATATCTTCTACAGTTACAAACTCATTCAACACCAAAGCAGCTGTTAAAAATAAATTTTTTGAACCTTCTCTTACAGGAAGTATATTTTTTGCATTTGATATAATCATATCAAAGCCTGCTTTTTCGGCTGCTTCGGCTTCTTCAACACTATTCGCTGTAACTTGTGTAAATTTTCTTTTTCCTTTTGCTGCTTTTAAATCCCCAACAGTCAAAGTTCGTCTTGCCGGTTTAGCAGCCCAAGTATAGATATTCTTCATTTAATTCCTTTATATAGAATATCTCTCCTATCAATAAATTCCTCAAAGGTTTTAATGGTAATTACTGAAGGTAAAATAAATATAGATCTCTTGTCCCTCTCGTTTCTTATAATTCTAAAATAACCTTTTTTAATTGCAGTATCGATATAAACATTTGAGGTTAAATATGATTTTTCAATTACTTTAAGCAATTGATTTTTAGTTATTGATTTATTTTTGTAATAAGCAAGCATAACCATATGTAACATTATCCAATGTTGTGGGGTTAAAGAAAACCAATTCAATAATTCATTAGCTAATCTTCCTTCAAAATCTCCAAGTGATATTTCGGCTAATTGAATTCTTTTTTGAGTAAGTTTTGGAATTTTTTTTTGTTCTTCGAAGTGCTTAGGATACTTGAACTGTCTTTTCATTTAAATAAATTTAAACTCATTGAGTTTTCTATTCAATACTATTTTTACTTAATAGTTCTTTATAAATGTTATTAACTCTATGTACTTCTGTTGCGGTATTAAAATAACCTTCATATTCTATTTCTTCAGGTGATACATCAAAATGATAATGTCCTGCATCTCTGTCATGTTCGTAAGAATGAAAATGAGTATGTTCACCAGACTCTCTTAAATTTAATTCTCCTCCAGTAGGATCACCAGTCCAAAGAATAGAATAACATTGTAATTTTGGTCCAACCGGTTCATAAAATTGAAGAAAATCTTTTACACATTTCATTTGTTTTGGATCATAATACTCGTGTTTAATATCTTTATAATCAGGTTGCACATGCGATCTTATTTTTCCATTTAATACTCTAAATACGCCAGCAAGAGACAAATGTTCATTATCTTTAATTTTTAAATTT
>CACMRS010000045.1 GCA_902616165.1 uncultured Pelagibacteraceae bacterium | reverse complement strand
CTCCACCAATACCGAATAATCCAGCAACAAATCCAACTGGTATCGCTGTTAAAACCATTAATAAAATAATATAACTGTATTCGTTCGTTAAAATTGAATTAAGCAGACTGCCCTACTCTAGTATCTACATTATTGTATTTAATTTTATCCATAATGTGATCAATTTTCTTCACATCAGCATCTCTTACACACATGTTTTCACTTAAATATCTTTTCCAATGACTTGCACCTGTTTGACCATGAAATAAACCAAGAGTGTGTCTCATGATTTGATTTAATCTAATTCCTTTTTTTAGTTCTTCTTTCACATAAGGAATAAGTTGTTCAATTACATCTTGTCTGCTTGGAACATTATCATTGTTAAATATTTCTCTTTCAATATCTGCTAATATATAAGGTGTATGATATACAGCTCTTCCTATCATTACACCATCTGTTTTTTCTAAATGAGGTTTTATTTCATTTACTGAGGTTATTCCTCCATTTATAATTATCTCTTCATTTGGGAAATCTTTTTTTAATTTATAAACATATTCATATTTTAAAGGAGGAATATTTAAATTTTGTTTAGGAGTGAACTTACCTAACATTGCTTTTCTTGCATGAATGATGAAAGTCTTAACTCCGGTTGCTTTTAGAGTTGAAATAAAATTATGTAAATTTTCATAATCTTCCACATCATCATAACCAATTCTTGTTTTTATAGTTACTGGTAGTTTTGTAACTGATTGCATTTTACTTAAACAATCTGCAACTAGATGTGGTTCTTTCATTAAACACGCACCAAATCTATTTTTTTCTACTTTTTTACTAGGGCAACCTAAGTTTAGATTGATTTCATCATAACCAAAATCTTCGCCTACTTTAGTGGCTTCAGCTAAAAGTTTTGGAGAAGAGCCTCCTAATTGAAGAGCTACAGGTTTCTCATTAAAATTAAAATCTAATAACTTTTTTTTATCTCCTCTGTTTATGGCTTGATCGACTATCATCTCAGTATAGAGAAGAGTATTTTTGGATATTAATCTAAGAAAATATCGTTCATGACGATCTGTACAATCCATCATAGGAGCAACTGATACTTTCCTATTCATTCTATAACTTTATATTATTCTTTTATGACTTTGAAGCTTCTGTGTCGTCAGAAGTTGCGTCCACTTCTTGGTTTTCTGACTCTGATACTTCATCTAAAGAAACTTCTCCTTGCTCATTCATAGTTTCTACACCTACTGAATTATCAACATCTGCTGTAGCTGTTTCAGATAGCTCAGCTAAATCTTCTTTTGTTACTTGAATTTTTTCTGGTGTTTTTCTTGCTCTTTTAGATGGCAATATTGGTGTTCCACTTTTTGAAATTTCACCTTTATATAAATTTTCAAAATCATCACCTATTTCTTCATCATCCTCTGAACTATCATCTACTTGTTCAACATGTTTTCTAAGTTTGTAAACAGCGCTATCAGTCAAATCTGAAACTTTAATTTTTTCTTCTGCAATTTCTCTTAATGAAATAACTGTATTTTTATCGTTATCTCTATCAATTGTTGGTTCTATTCCTGCATTTAATTGAGTAGCTCTTTCTTTAGCAACTAGAACTAATTCATAAGGGCTCTCTACTTTATCTATACAGTCTTCTACGGTTACTCTTGCCATGCGGAGTATCTACACAGTGAGACTTTAAAAATCAAGGGCTATTTTATAAATAATTTGGATTTAGCTTATTTTTAACCATATAAAGAAGGATAATTGAGCCAAAGATGTAGGTACCTGAAACAACAGCTATATGTTCAATTGAAAAACCAATATCAATCAAGAAACCAAATAAAGCTGTACCAAAAGCTGTTGAAAATACCATTAAAGCAGTTGTTAAGGCCTTTATAGATCCAATATATTTAACACCATAAATCTCAGCCCAGGTTGAGGAGCCAAGAACGTTTGCCAGGCCATTAGTAACTCCAAGTAAACCAAAAAATACAAAAGAAGATAGCGGTGCATTAAAATAGTAGAGAACTACAGTAGAAAAAAAAAGTGGAATATTCATATAAATCAATAATTTTCTACTTGAAAATTTATCAATTAAAAATCCTGATACAAAAAGAGTGATTACTGATAAAATTGAGTAAGACATAAATGATTGTGCAATCACATAAGGTCCCCATTCTTTAGAAGAGGATATAAAAGACTGATAAACAAAAGATCCTGTTGCAATCCATGGCATAGCTAACATCGTCATGCAAATGATATAAAATCTATAATCTTTTAAAACTTCTATTCTTTTCCATTGTTTAATTTCTTTATAATTCTCTTCTATTTTAGACTCTTCTCTTGTATCAAGCTTAACTTCTTTAACTAAAAAAAAAGTAGCAACAGGTAAAACAAGTATTACTAAAATAGAAATTGAAACCCAAATATCTCTCCATTCTATAAAAGTTAATAAAAAAACAATTAAAACTGGCATTAAAAATTCAGCCAATGACAAACCTAACCAACCTGTACTTAAAGCCCTACCTCTATTTTTTTCAAAAAAACGAGATATAGTTGTTGTAGCTGTGTGACTTGATAATCCCTGCCCAGCTAAACGCATCAAAAAAATTCCTACAAATAAAAAAATAACAGATGAAATCTTCGAAAATATAAAACAGGATGCAGATAGAAAAATTATAACATAAGAAGCAAACTTTAATATATTTACGTCATCAATTTTTTTTCCAATCCAAACTAAAACAATACTACTTAATAAAGTGGCTGATGCATAAATTGAGCCAAATTGTCCATGTGTAATTGATAAAGCGTCTCTAATACTAGAATTAAATAGACCAAGAAAAAAACTCTGTCCAAAACTTGAAAAAAATGTAAAAATAAAACCAAATACAATTACTTTTAAACTTAAACTTTTAAACATAGAAAAAAATTATGACTTGTAATGTTGCTTTCATAGGTCTTGGGGTCATGGGCTACCCAATGGCTGGATATATATCAAAAGCCGGACACAATGTAACTGTTTTTAATAGAACTAAATCAAAAGCTGAAAAATGGATAGGTGAATATAAAGGTAAAATGGCCAATACACCTGCAGAGGCTGCAGATGGTGCTGATTTTATTTTCACATGTGTAGGTAATGATGATGATTTAAGAGAAGTAGCAACTGGAGATAATGGATTATTTAATACAGCAAAAGCTGGGTCTATTTTTATCGATAATTCAACTGTATCTGCTGAGGTATCAAGAGAATTAAATAAAAAAGCAAATGATAAAGGTTTTAGTTTTTTGGATGCTCCTATTTCAGGAGGACAAGCTGGAGCTGAGGGCGGCATACTAACAGTAATGGTTGGTGGTGATGAAGAAGTGTTTAAAAAAGCAGAACCAGTTATTGATTGTTATAGTAAAAAAATAAAATTGATTGGTCCTTGTGGAAGCGGCCAATTAACAAAAATGATGAACCAAATGTGTATTGCTGGAACAGTCCAGGGTTTATCTGAAGCAATTAATTTTGGAATAAATGCTGGTCTTGATATGGATAAAGTTATGGAAACTATATCCAAAGGTGCAGCACAATCTTGGCAGATGGAAAACAGATACCGAACTATGACAGATGATAAATTTGATTATGGTTTTGCTATTGATTGGATGAGAAAAGATTTAAAAATTGCAATTGAAGAAGCAAAAAAAAATGGCTCGCCTGTTCCTATAACTGAAATTATTGATGGTTATTACGCTGAAGTTCAAAAAATGGGTGGAAACCGTTGGGATAGTTCAGGTTTGATTGCTAGATTAAAAAAGAAAAAATAATATTTG
>CACMRS010000044.1 GCA_902616165.1 uncultured Pelagibacteraceae bacterium | reverse complement strand
AGTGTATTGATGAATGCTATTCCAGCAATTGTAGCGGGTGTAAAGAGAATAGTTATGATTAATCCAGGCTATAAAGGAAAACAAAATCCAGCCGTATTATACGCCGCAAAAAAATGCAAAATAAAAGAAATTTATTCTATCGGGGGCCCTTCTGCTATTGCAGCAGTGTCTTATGGGACTAAAAAAATTAAAAAAGTTCACAAAATAGTTGGTCCAGGAAACGCATATGTTGCGGCAGCAAAAAAAGAAGTTTTTGGTGTTGTTGGAATTGAGGGTATGACTGCAGGTCCTTCAGAAGTGACTGTCGTTTGTGATAAATTCTCAAATCCTGAGTGGGTTGCAAGTGATTTAATTGGACAAGCTGAACATGATATTCTTGCACAATGTATTTTGATTTCAAAAGATAAAGATTTGCTAGATAAAGTAAAAATTGAAATTACTAAACAATTAAAAGAAATTCCAAGAGTTTCTGTTGCAAGAAGAAGTTTAATTAATAATGGAATTCTTATGCATGTTTCTTCAGACGCTAAAATAATAAGTGTTATAAATAAAATTGCACCAGAACATTTAGAATTAAATATTAAAAATTATAAATCGTTAGTTCCAAAAATAAAAAATTCAGGATCAATATGTTTAGGAAAATATGCAGTAATGGCAATGACTGATTATAATGTTGGATCAAACCATGTGTTGCCAACTAATGGTTCTGCAAAATACTCAAGCGGTATAAGTGTAAATGAATTTTATAAAAGGATTTCATACATAAACTTATCAAAAAAGGGTATTGAAAGTCTTGGACCATCAGTTATAACACTTGCAAATTACGAAGGGTTGGTTGGACACGCTCAATCTGTAGTAAAACGAATAAGGAGAAAATAAATTTGTCAAAACAAGACTTACTGGAATTTAAAGGTACAGTGATAGACCTACTTCCGAACGCTATGTTTAGAGTAAAATTAGAAAATGGACATACTGTTACCGCCCATACAGCTGGTAAGTTAAGAAAAAACAGAATTAGAGTTCTCCAAGGTGATAATGTGACAGTTGAAATGACACCTTACGATCTTACTAAAGGAAGAATTATCTTTAGGGGATAAATAAGGCTGAGTAGCTCAGGAGTAGAGCAGAGCCCTGAAAAGGCTTGTGTCGGAGGTGCGAATCCTTCCTCAGCCACCACCACAAAGTTTCATCTTGAAATAATCGTAAAAGAAATTACCTTTAAGAGATAATAAATAACAAAAGGACTAAGAAATAAGATGAGTACACTACAAGGAAAAATTAAATGGTATAATGGTAAAAAGGGATATGGTTTCATTGAAAGAGATGATAAAGAAAAAGATGCCTTTGTCCACGCTTCAGCGGTAAAAGCTGCTGGTATGAGATATCTCAATGAAGGTGATAAACTTGAATTCACATTAGAAGATGGTCCCAAAGGTCCTTCTGCAGTTAATTTAAAAAAAATAGACTAATTTAGAAATTATTTAAAAGGGCGTTTTATCTATCAAATAGATAAACGTCCTTTTTCTATTTAGACCTTGAATATTAATTTTTTTTGTCTAAAAGACTGCTCATGAATATAAATACTACATACAGAAAGACTTTTAGAAGTACTCACAGAAACTGTTTCCATAGCCAGTAGGCTATTTATTTATATTATAATTTTAAATCCACATAAAATAAGATAAAAACAAAGAGGATAAGCCCGGGTGGTGTAATGGTTAGCACGGAAGTTTGTGGAACTTTAAGTTTGAGTTCGACTCTCAGCCCGGGTACCAAAAAATGAATAAAGAAAAAAAATTAATTCCTGGATTACCTTCAGGATTTGAAGATCGTTGGGATAAAAAACTTCTTCTCAAAAAAAAGCTTTTAAAAGCAATTGAGAATAATTTTATTAAATTTGGAGCAGAGGCTCTGGAAACCCCATCGTTTGAGATAAGTGAAAATATAGGATCTTTTTTGGCAGAAGATGATGCTAATCCTATGTCTGATGTATTCTCATTTCAGGACGGAGAAAAAAACATTACTCTTAGGTATGATCTTTCAAGTCCACTAGCTAGATTTGTTGCTCAAAATAATCAAGAGCTCCCATCAATCTTTAAAAGGTATGCTATTCAAAATGTCTTTAGAAATGAGAAGGCTGGTAACGGAAGGTACAGAGAATTCATGCAAGCAGATTTTGATATCGTGGGGAACGTTAATCCTGCGCAAGCAAATGCGGAGCTTTGCAATTTAATATCAAGTGCTTTGTTAGATTGTGGTCTAAAAAAAGATCAATTTACAATCAACGTAAGTAATAGAAAAATAGTTCAAGGATTAATTAATGATTTAAAAATATCAGAAGAAAAGCAGGTAAAAGTAATTAGGGCAATTGATAAATTAGATAAACCAGGTTTTGGTTTAAAAGGTGTTGAAGATCTGCTTAAAAAAGAAAGAAAAGATATAAGTGGTGCAATCACTAAGGGTGCAGATTTAAACAATGAACAAGCCTCCAAAATACTTAATTTTCTGAAAATTAAAGATTTGAAAGAATTAAAAGAGACATTAAAAAATCCATTGTCTCAAGAAGGTATAAAGGAATTAGAACAAGTATTTGAAGTGTTGGGTTACAGTTCAAATTTAAATCAGGTCAAAACAAATTTTACAATTGTTAGGGGATTAGCTTATTATTCAGATTTCATTGTTGAAACAAACCTAAATTTTAAAGTTACAAATAACAAAGGTAAAGAGGTTGATATAGGCAGTATTTGTTCTGGAGGAGGCTATGCAAAATTAATCTCGAGATTTAAAGGTGTGGATATTCCAGGTACTGGAATTAGTTTTGGAGTTGATCGATTGTTATTTGCTTTGATCCAATTAGATCAAATAAAAATAGATAGTCAAAAACCAGTTTTAGTTTGTGTAATGGATAAAAAATATCTTAAAAATTACTATGAAATTTTAGATCTATTAAGAAATAATAATATCAATGCTGAAATATTTTTAGATACAAAGAAAAATTTAGGTAAGCAACTAACTTTAGCAAATAAACGTGAGTTAGATGTTGCAATTATATGTGGTGAAAATGAATTTGATGAAAATACAGTCACTATAAAAAGCCTTAAAGGTGTAAAGGGTGAAAACAACAAAACATTTCCAAAAGAAAATTTAATCGATGAAGTCAAAAAACTTATCTGAAAATATCCTTAGATCAGTGAAATCTAAGGGTTTTAAATATATTGATTTACCTTCAGTAATTGAGGCTAATCACATTGTTCAAAGATCAGGAGAAAATTTTAGAAAGTTTATCTTTTCTTTTACTGATCAGGATGGGAGCGAGTTATGTTTAAGACCAGATTTGACGATTGCATCTTGTTTAAGATATTTAGAAAATAATTTAAAGGGTAGGGAAAAAATTTTTTATAGCGGTCAAGCTTATCGAAAATCACAAAATAAAAAAGATTCAATCATTAGAAATCAAATTGGATTTGAAATTTTAGGATCTAAGGATGAGAAAAATGATGATAAAGAAATTATAAACACATCTCTTAAATCGCTTCAAAATATCAAATATTCTTCAGGAACACTCACTATTGGAAATGTTGAAATATTTAATTTGTTAATTTCAAAATTAGATATTCCAAAGAGATGGAAGCTAAGATTGGCCAGACATTTCTGGAGAGAAGAATATTTTAATGATTTGTTAAAAAGATTAGAAACTAATTCAGATGTTGATCCAACAATTGTAGAAATAGATAAAAAGCGTTATGTGAAAATGCTTAAAGAAGATTTATCAAACATTGTGGCAGGAAGAACAATTAATGAAATATTAAAAAGATTTGATCAAAAAATAAAAGATCCAAGAAGAGCTAGTAAAGGAAAAAATGTTTCAAAAATAATAAAAGA
>CACMRS010000043.1 GCA_902616165.1 uncultured Pelagibacteraceae bacterium | reverse complement strand
AGTGGATCATAGGTTTACCTTGTGCTTCAAGTTTTTTTGCTTCAGCTAAAACAGAAAAAGCACTTTCGGTTCCAAGCCTGTCTAAAGATTTTGCAAGTTCCATAACATTTTAAATTTAAAGTCGCCAAACTAAACGAAAATTAGTTTTTTGTCTATTTAGTTTAAAAATTTTACTATTAAAATAAATGGTAAAAATTCTTATATTTTAGTCTCTATATATTATTTTTGACGCATCAAGGTCTTTAACAGACTTACAACCCATTAAAATCATGTTTCTTCTAATTTCTTTTTGCATGTTTTCTAAAAGCCTTTCAACACCTTTTTGACCGCCGGCACCTAAGCTAAAAAGAAATGCCTTTCCAAAACTACATGCTGTTGCGCCTGCAGCTAAGGCTTTTAGAACGTGAGTACCTCTTCTTATACCACCATCAAGAATAATTTCTAACTTATCACCAACTGCATCTGAAATTGCTTTAACTTGATCAAATGGAGATCTTGATCCATCAAGTTGTCTTCCTCCATGATTTGAAATCATAATTGCTGTACAACCAATATCTATTGCTCTTTTAGCATCTTCTACTGACATTACACCTTTAAGAGCCATAGGCTTGTTCCATTTTTTTATACAATATTCTGCATCCTTCCAATTCATAGCTGGATCATACTGTTCATTAATATAATCCATAACTGATTTTGCAATATTTGTGCCTTTATCAGTTTTGTTTTTAATGTTTGCTAATTCAAATTTTTTATTCGTAAAGTATTTAAAAACCCAACCAGGTCTCATTGCAAAACTCAATAAACTATCCAAAGTAAATTTAGGTGGTGTAGTAAATCCTGTTCTATGATCTCTTTCCCTATTTCCAGCAACAAGCGTATCAACAGTAATACACATTCCATCAAAATTAGCTCTACTACATCTTTCAATCAAATCATCAGTAATTGATTTATCTTTATGAATATAAAGTTGAAAAAGTTTTGGCCCACTAGAAACATTTGCAACCTCTTCAATTGAAAAAGATGCCATGGTGGACATACTGTAAATTGTATCAAACTTCTCTGCAGCTCTTGCAGAAGCTTTATCTCCCTCAGGGTCATATAAGTTTTGCATTGCCGTAGGAGACAAAAATAAAGGCATACTGATTTTTCTACCAAAGACAGTGGTAGACAAATCTGGTTCACCAACACTATTAAGAATATTAGGAATTAAATCACAATCATTAAAAGCATCTGTATTTCTATTTAAAGTGACTTCGTCATCTGCACCACCATCAATATAATGAAATATAGGAGCCGGTAATTTCTTTTTAGCTAATTTTCGAAAGTCATCAAAATTATAACAGTCATTGATATTCATGATGTATATCTATTAGAAGTTTTTGAAGAAATTAAACATATAACTATTTGCCCCAGGATTTTTATCTCCTAGACTTGCATTAGATATATGATTGTAGGAAAAACCTAATTCACTTGTTTTTGACAAATCAAGTGAAATTTGTAATTCACTTTTAAATTCTACTAAATGGCCTAAATCTTTACCATCTCCCTCATGATATATTCCTGGTGTAAAACTAGGAGTTAAATTTAATGCTCCCAATTTATATTGAGCTTGAATACCTGTATACAAATATCCTGCGTTATCAGCTGTAATTAAAAATCCAGTTATAGGAGAAAGATTTCCTAAAAAAGTATCTCTGTTTAAATTTTCATTCTGATGTTGAAAACCAATTAAAGTTGATTTTTTTCCATCATCACTAAAATCAAACATTCCTGAATAAACACTGAATTCTGTATTTTGATCTTTTAAAACTTTTTCCTCTGCAATCGAAGAAAATGCGAATGTGATCATTAACAGATTGATTATAAATTTTTTTAAATTCATCGCTAATTAATTTATTTTCTATTTATAAAGCTTTTATAGATTATTGCACCTCCGATTAAAAATATCAATATCGGCAATAACCAAAGAATATATGTATTTTTATTTAAACCAGGATCGTAAAGTATCCATTCCCCATATTTAGTTTTAAAATATTCATAAATTTGATCTTCAGAAAAACCTTCTTGAAGCTTTTTATCAACTACAATTTTTAAACTATTTGCAAATTCAGAGTCTGAATCGTAAACCGATTGACCTTGACATATAAGACAACGTAAATTTTTAGTAATTTTATTTCTTTTATCGTTTTCCTCAGCATTAACACTACTTAAAGGGAATAATATTATAACAATTAAAAAAAATTTTAAAAATTTCATTTTATCAATAAATTAATTTCATCAACTAATTCTTGGTTAAGAGGTCCAATATATTTTTTAATAATTACATTATTATAAATTAAAAAAGACTCAGGAACTCCATATGCTCCCCAGTCAATTGCTATTGTTCCATCTAAATCAATAAAGATTTCTTTATAAGGGTTTCCTAGTTCTTTTAAAAAATTTTCTGCATTTTTTAAATTATCTTTATAATTCATCCCAATAATATTTAATTTATTCTCTAAATTTAAATTCATCAAAAAAGGATGCTCTTGTCGGCATGGTACACACCAAGATGACCAAATATTTAATAAATAAACCTTATCTAACTCAAAGATACTTGATGATTTCACATTTTCTCCGGAAAAAAATTCTTTAGTATTAAACACTGGTATCTCTTTTTTTGTATTAAAATCTGGAATGTATATTTTTGAGTCTTCTAAACCTTTATAAAAAATAAAAAATATTATTCCAAAAATAATAATAATTGAAAAAGGTAATATTTTATTTTTCATATTTTTTTTGTAAAAAACTAACAAAGCCCCCAAAAGATATGAGAATTACAGATAACCAGATCCATAACATAAATGGTTTAACTTGGTATCTTACATTGAAAAAATCTTGATTTTGAACCAAATTAATTACAATAAATTTATCTGACATAAGTGTTGTTTTAATATCAGCTTCACTTGTGGCAATGACAGGTTGATTATAAATTCTCAGCTCTGGTGTAAATCTATCCTCTTCACCATTTAAATTACTTATAGAAAAATTCGCAATAATAGCATTATAATTTTTTTCTTTTTTCTGATCAACACTTTCAAAAACTATCCTAGTTTTCGAATTTTCAAAAGTTTCACCAACCTTAAGATTTGTTATAATTTCGCTTGCAAATATATTGTTAAACAAGATACTTAGAATCAATAAACTAAATCCAAAATGAGCAATATTTTGTGAAATATTTTTATATTTTTTTACAAAAAAATCTCGCAAGGTAATTAAGAATAAATAAAGCGCACTCGATATCAAAATTGTATTTATTAAAATATTTTGATTAAAATTTTTTAATACTAAAAATGCTAATAAAATTGAGATAATCAAAAAAGAAATTAAATAAATCTTATCCTCTAGTTGAGATTTGATCCATTTTAATTTTGGACCAATTGCCATCATAAATAAAAATGGAATTAAAAATGGTATCATTAACTTATGATAAAATGGAGGGCCAACTGAAATTTTTTGAGAGGATATTACGTCTAAAAAAATTGGATAAACAGTACCTATTAATACAACTGATAAAAAATACATCATAAACCAATTATTAATTAATATTGAAGTTTCTTTGCTCAACCAAAAAAAACTATAAGATTTTCTGTCATTATCTTTGTGAAAAAAGAAAAAAATTAAAATAGATAAAAAAATCAAAATGAATAAAAAAACAAGAATAAATAAACCCCTTTCA
Source organism: uncultured Pelagibacteraceae bacterium (assembly GCA_902616165.1). Lineage (GTDB taxonomy): Bacteria > Pseudomonadota > Alphaproteobacteria > Pelagibacterales > Pelagibacteraceae > Pelagibacter. Next base: position 184 of record CACMRS010000043.1, on the reverse strand, counting down.
GGATCATTAGCAAATGTATGAACTGAATTTAATATTCCTGATCTTACTAAAAATGTTCCACACATACTTAATGTAAATGTTGCAATAGAAAGAATTATTACCCATGAAGTTAAAATAGATTTTTTTTCTAATACTAAAATACAATGTAAAAGAGTGGTTAATGCAAGCCACGGCATCAGAGAAA
>CACMRS010000042.1 GCA_902616165.1 uncultured Pelagibacteraceae bacterium | reverse complement strand
ACCTTTACATGAATACCTCTATCTGCACCAACGGCTAAAGCTTTCCTAACTGTCTCTTGAGCTTTTTCTTCTCCAACAGTTATTGCAACTACTTCCGTAGCTTTACCTGCCTCTTTAATTTTTACCGCTTCTTCTATTGCATTATCATCAGGAGGATTAGTTGACATCTTAACATTATCAGTAACTACACCCGTTCCATCTTCTTTAACTCTGATTTGAACGTTGTAATCAATAACCCTTTTTACAGCTACTAAAATTTTCATTAAGCTCTCAATAAATTATTTTCTGAATCGTATGGACTTTCATCTAAGACGGTAGCGTCGTACATTTCACCTAATATATCAACTTGTAATTTGTCGCCCACATTCGAACAATCTGGCTTAACCATCGCGAGCGCTATTGATTTATCTAGTCTAAAACCAAATTCACCTCCAGTTGCTCTTCCAACAACTTTTCCGTCTTTAAAAATTGGATTATTTCCTAGTACATCTGCATCTTTAGTATTATGAACCTCTAAAGTGACCAATTTATTATCAAAACCTTTTTCTCTCCATTTGTTAAGTGCTTCTAACCCAATAAAGTTTCCTTTATTTGGATGAACAAATCTATCTAGACCAGACTCATATGGTGAATATTCAATTGATAATTCTGTTCCAACTAGCTTGTAAGATTTCTCAACTCTTAAACTATTCATAGCTCTAATTCCAAAAGGTTTAATACCTAAATCTTTTCCTGCTTCCATTAATTTATCAAAAATATGGTTTTGATATTCAATTGGATGATGTAGTTCCCAACCAAGCTCACCAACAAAGTTTACTCTCATTGCATTTACTGGAGCGTATCCGACATTTACATTTTTAGCAGTCAGCCATTTGAAATTCTCATTTGAAAAATCATCTGTTGAAACCTTTTGCATTAATTGTCTAGCTTTAGGACCTGCTACTACCAGAACTCCTGTACTGTTTGTTAGATCTTCAAATATTACTGATCCATCATCTGGCATCCATTTTTGTATCCAGTCATGATCCAATCTTAAATTTGCTCCAGCAGAAACTAAATAGTAACTATTCTCTGCTTCTTTCATTATTGTAAATTCTGAATGCACCCCACCTTTAGTATTTAAAGCATGACATAAATTTATTCTTCCAATCTTTTTTGGAAGTTTGTTAGCAACTAAATAATCCAAAAATTCCTCTGCTTTAGGACCTTTAATTCTACATTTTGCAAACGCAGTCATATCTAAAAGACCTACATTTTCTTTTACATTTTGACATTCTTTTTTAATAGCATCAAACCATTTCGATCTTCTAAATGACCAATTATCTTTTTGTTCCATACCATCTGTTGCAAAAAAATTAGGTCTTTCCCATCCAAACTTCTGACCAAACACAGCACCTAAATTTTTCATCCTTTCATAACAAGGTGCTGTTCTCAGTGGTCTTGCTGCTGGTCTTTCTTCATCTGGATAATGAACTATAAAGACATGACTGTATGCTTCTTCATTCTTTGCTTTTAAATAAGATTTAGTTGCGTAATTTCCATAACGCCTTGGTTCAACACCCAACATATCAATCGTAGGTTCACCATCAACTATCCATTCTGCTAATTGCCATCCTGCACCACCTGCTGCTGTTATTCCAAAACTATGTCCTTCATTAATCCAAAAATTTTTAAGTCCCCAAGCTGGTCCAACAATTGGATTTCCATCAGGTGTATAGCAAATTGCTCCATTATAAACTTTCTTTACTCCAACTTCTCCAAATGCAGGAACTCTATGAATTGCACCTTCAATGTGTGGAGCTAATCTATCCAAGTCTTCTTGAAATAATTCATACTCAGAATTTTTTGATGGACCTTCTACATAACAAGCTGGTGCACCATCTTCATAAGGACCTAAAATTAATCCTCCAGCCTCTTCTCTCATATACCATCTGCTATCACTATCTCTTAAGACACCCATTTCCGGTAATCCATCCTTTTTTCTTTTTTGAATTGCAGGATGAGGTTCTGTAACGATATATTGATGCTCAACAGGAATTACAGGTATATCTAATCCTACCATTTCACCTGTTTGTCTTGCAAAATTTCCTGAACATGAAATAACGTGATCACACTCTATTGATCCTTTATCTGTTTCTACAACCCATCCATCTTTAGTTTGTCTCATTGATAGAACCGTTGTGTTTCTATAAATTTCAGCTCCTCTATTTCTTGCACCTGTAGCTAAAGCTTGTGTTAAATCTGCAGGTTGAATGTATCCATCTTCTGGATGTTGTATTGCCCCAACTAAATCATCCGTATGACATAACGGCCAAATTTCTTTTACTTGTTCTGGTTTTAAGAACTTTACATCTACTCCAATAGTCCGAGCAACGCCTGCATATTGATGATACTCATCCATTCTGTCCTTTGTACTTGCTAAACGAATATTTGAAACAACGCTAAAGCCAACATTTTTTCCAGTTTCTTCCTCCAGTGTTTTATAAAGATTAACTGCGTATTTATGAAGCTGTCCTACAGAATAGCTCATATTAAACAAAGGCAATAAACCAGCTGCATGCCAAGTAGATCCTGAAGTTAATTCTTTTCTCTCAACAAGTACAACGTCAGACCAACCCTTTTTTGCTAAGTGATAAAGAGCACTTACACCTACTACTCCTCCACCAACTACTACAACTTTGGTTTTTGTTTTCATTCAGCGATTCCTACTAAATTTTTAATTATTACGAAACAAAAATGTATGTTGAAAATCAAATTGAGCTTCCTAGAGGGATTGGGCTAGATACCATTGTAGTTAACCAACAATCTTTTAAACTTCCATCCAAAGTATACTTTTCAACTTGCCAATTAAACTTGTGGTAAATCTTATTTTTATCAAGAATGATTACTTCAAATTGTGCCCATTTGTCACTACTTCCAAGCTCAGTAATTGTATGACTTAAGTGATTAATCATCATCCCATAAGAGTCACTTTTTAACATCATTTTAAATTTGCTTAATGGTCCTGTTACTCTCTTATTGTTTGGGTGAGCAAAATTCCATGTTTGTTCTATTCCACTATCCTTAAATTTAGAGTCATTTTTTTGAAGTCCATTAAGTTGAATTTTTATAACTTCTTTCGGTTTAATAGTGCTATTTGGATTTAATAATTCTGCATTAGAAAAAGTAGAGGATATCAATAATAAAATTAATATTTTAAAAATAATTTTCATTTTAAAAATAATTACTCTGTTGTTTTGTATTTACTATTATTGATGATAATTACAAATAATATTGGAAGAATTAATGTCAAAAGTGTCACAACAATTAATAAAATCCCAAGTTCAGAATAATCTGCTGTAGTTTGAATTTCACCTGAAACTTTATCCTTTACTTCTCTTGTTACCGTAAAGATTTCATTTAAATACTTGGTTCCTAGCGCACTTGCTGATAACGCAAGATTTGTAAAAGATGCAAAAACTGCAAAAAAAGTTGCTTTTAAATGTGCTGGGGCATTTTTTGCTATCCATGCTAAAAGAGGAATCATTGAGACTTGTCCCAAAGGAGATTCAAGAGCTGTGTTTATCAATGCGATGAATTTAGCATCAACTAATCCACCTGTTAATGAAGCTGTCCAATTATGAAAACCATAATACATTCCAACACTTGGTAAAAATAAAATTGCTCCTGCAATACTTAAAACAACAATAATTTTAGCAATTGAATTATTTGCCATAAACGGTCTTAACAAAACAATACCTGCTAAAGTTAAAATTGATGCAAGTAATGATAGGACAGAAAAAAACTGCTCATTAAATCCGAGCTCATCAATTTCAAACCATGTCAATCCTGGTCCTGGTCCAGGCATAGCTCTAAATATAAATATAATTACTGCTGTACCTACAATAGTTAATCTTAATTCCTGAGGTAATTCTTTAATAAGCTTAAACATTAAAAACAAAATAATTATTACTGAACCTAAAAATACAATTTCTTGGGCAAAAGGCACTTTAAAGGACCCAATGGATAATGTGAAAATAACAAAAACCAAGCTTCCTCCTAATATCCACCAGTTTATTTTTGTTTTCTCATTAC
>CACMRS010000041.1 GCA_902616165.1 uncultured Pelagibacteraceae bacterium | reverse complement strand
GACTCTATTGATATTTCTAATATTTCTTTTTGATTTAGCTCAACTAGTCTTGGATTTAATGCTAATAAAAGTTTTTTTTCATTATTAATATCAATGCTTGATATAATTTCATTATTTATTTTAAATTCTATTTTATTTTCAATCGAGTTTGTAATTTGAAAATAGAAAAATATAAAAAAAATTGATAATATTATTTTTTGATTAAATCTATTATGGAATTTTGAAATGATATGCATTTTAGTCTCTGTATAGATTTTGATCTACTTTTTGCTCTAAAGTCGTTAGTGGGAAAAGAGTAATTGTAAACATTAAATCCTCGTTTGGTTTAATATCTCTACTGCTATAATAAGTTTTTTTATATTTTATACCAGCTGTTAAACAATCATTTTTATACTCGTAAACCAAATCATAATATTCTGTCAAACTAGTTTGCCTGTTTCTTCTAGTATTAAAAGTAAAATAATTATTATTATCTATTTTATACGATGTAGTGTTTTCAATTGTATTGTGATCACCCATTGTTCCGTTTTTTTCAATAAATTTAAATTCAGTAACAAAATTATTTATAAAAAATTGAGTGTTAATAGAATTATATTCAAAAGTACTGATATCGTTATCAATTGCAAAATTATAGTCTACTTTTATAAAGTCAGAAAATTTATTTGTAACTGTTCCAAATAAATTGGAATTTTTTCTATTTAATGTACTAGATACAGGAATATCAGGCTCAAACTTATCTCTTAATACAGTCGATAATTTAAATTCAAAAAATCTATCGATATCATCCAAACTTTCTTTTTTGTAATCTACCCCTATTGTTAAAGATCTTCCCGCTTCATAAGAATCTCCTATACCAAGTCTATTTAGACTAAAAATATTATCTGCATTAATAGTTCTTGACTTTGTGGAATGGTTTTTCATGTCAGTTGGATTGTATCTAAAAGATACTCTAGGTGTTATGGAATTTATAATATCTTCCTTTTCAATTTTTATAAGAGGAAACGACGAGTCTAGTGTGAAAATTGTCATTAGTTCAGATTGTAAACTATTTTTATAGGTGCTATCATTTTTTGCTGTTGCATTAAAGTTTTTAAAGTATAATCCAAAATTATTTCTAAACCCAAGATCTGAGAAATAATCTTTACTGTCATAACTTAAACTATTTGATATTACAGTTTTTAAGTTATTAGTATTTTGAAGAGTATTTGATCCACTAGAAGAGAAATTAAAGCTTCCATTTAAATCAGATTCTATTGATTTATTAAAATCATAGTATGGAAAAATATATTGAAATTTGTCACTGCTGCTACCTGATAAAGTTTCATAAACTTTCATACCACTTGAAATATTGTAATTTTCATGATCTAAATTTAATTTAATCTCTGACTCTAGCAAATTTTTGCTTTTCGGCTTTATCAGTGTTTCTGGAATGTTTGCATCGAATAAACTTAAATAAGTATCATTGCTAGTTTTCTCTAATGATATTTCTAATTCACTTTTCAAAAAATTTTCTAATTTTAAATCTGAGGAATAATTTGAAAAAAGGTGTGTCATGTTATTTCGATTACTGCCCTGTATTGAAGACTGATATCCTTTAGTAATTCCTAAATCTGCGATGAAAGATGAATTTTGATTTTCTTGCCTATATTCGTTTTGTAACATCAAAATATTGCTATCAAAAATAGTTGGTTTCAAGGTTAGATCTTTGTTTTCCGAGATAACATGAAAGTAGGGTAAATAAAATGAAGTACCTAAAATTTTTGATTCATTTAATTCTGGTTTCAAAAATCCAGATTGTCTTGTAACTGAGGGATCAGGATGGAAAAATTTAGGGAAGTAAAATACAGGAATATCATACATTTTTAATACTGTATCTTTATAAATTACTTGTCTTTTTTTTTTATCGTGAGTAATTTTTTTTGACTCCATGCACCAAGCAGGATATTTATCTTTGTTATTACAGCTTGTAAAAACACCTTTATTTACAACTGTTTTATCTTTGTCACCTTCAGATGATACACCGTACAACCTTGGATTATTTTCATCATAATAATCCTCAAATAGTTCATTTAATTTAGCATTTTCTAGATCAATAAATTTTTTTCTCTCTTTATCGAAAATATTTTTATGAAATAAAATTTTCGTATCACTAGCTTTGAAACTTTTTGTTTTAAAATTTGTAAAAATATTTTTAAAGAAAAAGTTATCACTATTATTTTGATTTAAATTTGTTGTTACATATACTTTTTCACCTTTTAACACTTTATCATTTAAGTAATATTTAAATTTTGCTAGCTCATAAAGTGTTGAGTCATCATCATTTATTGTTGAATATTTGTTAGATATTAACTCCATCTTATTTCTATAAAAAATTAAATCACTAGATTTAAAATTATATTTTGATTCAATTAATGCCTCTGACTCACCAAAGGAAATTAATTTTTCCTCATTTTTTATATAATTTATTTTTTTCGCATAAATTATATAATCTTTAACTGGATCAACAATTTTAACATTTCCAACAGCTTCAAAAGTGTTTAAGTTTTTATTATGAATTAATTTATCGCTTGTAATCACTAATCCATTTTCATTAATAGCCTTAGAGTTTCCTTCAGTAATAATTACTTCTTTGTTTTTAGAATAGGTTGCTTTATCTGAAAATATTTGAATTTTTTCAGATTTGTCATCAAATTTTACTTTACCTTTTACTCTAAAGATATTAGATAACTTATCATAATTAAATTCGTCAGCTTCCAAATAAATGTTATCTACATCATTAACTGCTTTAGAATTTCCCTGTGTGTATATTCTTTCATTATTTTTAATATATGTTGCTTTATCTGCGAATATTTTAAAATTATCTCTTTCATCGTCAAATTTAATTTTTCCTTTTACAATTAATATATTTGATATTTTATCATACTCGAATTCATCTCCTTTAATAAAAAGACCATCAGGAGTTGTTGCTATCCCACCTTTTTTTCCATAAAACTTATTTCCATTTTCTAAAATTTCAACTTCTGTTACATTAAAATTAAAATCTTCATTTGCTATAGAATATGAATTGTTAAAACAAATTAAAAAAAATAAAAAAAAAAGTATTTTAAATTGATTATTTTTCATTAATTTTTAATAAAAGAGTTGAGTTTATAACAATTAATATTATCAAAGGTATCCATACTGATGGAACTAGAGATATTTTTTCAGTTTTACCCATTACATTAAAAAAATTATTAACATAATAAATTACCACAGATGCAAACATACCTACAGAAATTTTGAATGTAGAACTTTTGAAATTTCTTGTGTTGAACATTATTATTGAGGACAAAATTGTCATTAAAGTTAAATAAAATGGATATGATATTATTTTATGAATTTGTAAATCAACCTCTGTAGTTGAGTAATTTAATGTCTCATAATTCTTTTTTAAACCATTTAATTCTAACATAGATAAAGATGATAAATTTGAAAAAAGGCTTTGTATTTTTTGATAGTTAAAATTAGATTTTAAATTTAATTGCTCACTTTCTGTACTTACATTTTTCTCAAATATTTTTGCATTATAAGCTATCCAATTTTTCTCTTTAATATTAATTTTTTCACTATAAATATTTTTAATTACTTCATAATTTTCGTTAAATTCAGTGATAAATGTATCAATTAGAAATTCATTATCAATTTTAGATGCGTTAATAATATTTACTTTTCCATCTATTTTATCTTTAATCCAGAGACCATTTTGTGTGATTACCGCTAGGTATTTGTCATCAGAACTATATTTATTTTTTAGCTCAAGATAAAAATTCTTAAAGTTTGAGGAAAAATTATAAAAAAATAGAATTATTACTAAGCCCATTATAAAAGATAGCAGACTAATTGTTCTAACAATTATGGAATTTTTTAATCCAGAGTATTTAAAAATTTGTATCTGATTATCATTAAATAGATTTATAAAAAAAAATTGTGCTGAAATTAAAAATATAAAAGGAAACATTTCAAAAATTAATGATGGTGAATTTAATAAAGATAGGTAAAGAGGAAAAAGAGGCTCTACATCAATTTCTCTAAAAAACTCAATTTCAGATAAAATATTAAGTATGAAAACTAAACTAAGTATTATGAGAAATACATAAAAAAAAGATTTC
>CACMRS010000040.1 GCA_902616165.1 uncultured Pelagibacteraceae bacterium | reverse complement strand
ATGAAAAATATAAAAAAATATAATTTTTCTAAAGTTTACGATCTTCAGAATTCAAGTAGAACAGCTTTTTATAAAAAAATTTTATTTCCAAAAGCAACAAAAGATACTTGGTCATCTACTGATACAACATTACCTGAAGGGACTTCAAAACAAGATTTTGATAAAGACTCTGTTTTGATTAGATTTGATTATCAATTAAAAAGTTCAGGTGTAAATACAAATCATACTTTGAGCCCTGATTTCTCCTGGAGTACAGCAGACATAACTCAAATAAAAAATTATCATCAATTAGATAGGTATATTCTTCTTTTTCCTTTTTGCTCGCCTCATTTAACTTCAAAGAAATGGCCTTATTATAATGAGTTAATTTCTATGATTAATGAAAAATCAGAAAACAAATTTAAAGTAGTAATTGCACCTGGACCAAGTGAAATTAAAGAAGCATCAAATATTAATGCACTTTGTGTTTTAGATAATGGTAAAGCTTTAGATATTTCTCAGTTAGCAACATTAATTAAAGATAGTTCATTTGTTGTTGCTAACGATACTGGACCAGCACATATGACAGCACACTTAGGATCAAAAGGAATTGCTTTATTTGGATCTCACACAACTCCATTTAAAGTAAGTATTGAAAGAGAAAATTTTAAAGCAATACAAGCTCCTGAATTATCAAAACTGTCAGCAGAAAAAGTTTTTGAGAGACTTTCTGAAATTATTTCTTAATTTTTTCAATTATTCTTAAAAATACAGGAACAGTGAAAAGTATAAAAAGTAATCTTATTATATGGTGAAAAGCAACAAAGTCTGGGTCTAAATCAAAAGCAATTGCTATAACTGCTACCTCATAAATTCCACCAGGACTAAAAGATAAAATTAGAGTTAAAATATTTGTCTCAACAAAAAATTTTGCAACATAGGCTGCACCTAAACCTAATACTACCAAAATAGTAGTAGCCACAATACTATGAAGAGAATTATTAGCTATCTCTTTTACAGTTTTTTCAGCAAACCTACAACCAACTGAAGAACCAAGAATTAGTAGACAAAAATTTATTGTTTCATCTGGTAATTTATATGAGGCTATGTCAGTTATCTGTAACAAACCACTAGCAAATAGTGTTCCAGATAGTAAAGCTGCTGGAATTCTAATTTTATCAAAAATAAAAATAAAAAACAAAGACGCAATAATAAGTAAAATTAAATTTAAATGATTTTGAGCTATATAGTTGAAGTCATTATTTGATAAAATATTATTATCAGAATTATTAACTATAATAAATGGAATGACAGTTATTATGATGATTAATCTAATTAAGTGTGAGGTTGCGACTTGAGATAGATCTGTTTTTTCATTTTCTGCTAAAATCATCAAAGGACCCAGTGCACCAGGAGCTGCTGAAAATATCGAGGCTTTTTCTCCATAATTTGCAAATTTTTGAAGGTACTTAGCAACTATTAAAATACAAATAATTATATAAATTAGCATAATTAGAGATGTCCAAATCCAATTAATCATTTGGTCAAATAGATTTTGATCTATGTAATTTCCAATATGCAAACCTAAAATTATTAAAATAAAGCTCAGAACAATTTTAGGCATCATGATTTTTAAACCTGATAAAGCAGCAATTGATGTTATAATCATAGGTCCTAAAAACCATGCTAGAGGAATACTTAAATATTCAGCAATAATTGCACTAGGAAAAGAAATAATTAAAACAGAAATAAATTTAATTTTTAATATCTGAGATAAATGATCTTTAAAATTTTTGATTAATAAATTCATTTTCAATTATCTATGTGATTGACTCTAGTTTATATTAACTATTTAATATAAATTAAAAAATAAACAATAAGAGAGGTATAATGAGTAATATTAAAAAATTATTTTCAGTACTATTCTCAGCAATCCTATTATTCTCAGCAACAACAACAAGCTCAGTGGCAATTGATAAATTGCACTTTGTCATCGGTGGTGGTGCTGGTGGTGGTTGGGATGGAACTGCTAGAGGTACTGGAGAAGCTTTGACAAAAGCTGGTATGTTAAAAAGTGCATCATTTGAAAATATGTCAGGTGGTGGCGGTGGTAAAGCACTTGCATACATGATTAATACTAAACCTGCTAATACAGTTTTAGTTCAATCTACACCATTAGTTCTAAGATCAATTACTAGACACAAAGGTTATGTAAAAGGTAACGGTACTTTATCTTATAAAGATGTTGTGCCAATTGCTGGTGTAATTGGTGATTATGGCGCTATAGCAGTTGCTAAAAGCTCATCTTTTAAAAATTTTCAAGATGTAGTTGATGCATATAAAAAAGATCCAAGCTCAGTTAAAATGGCTGGTGGATCAGTAAGAGGAAGTATGGACCATTTAATTGGTGCTTTAGCTTTCCAAGCTGCAGGTGCAGATCCAAATGCTGTTCAATACATTCCTTATGATGCTGGTGGAAAAGCTTTAGCTGGACTTTTATCTGGAGAGACTCAAATCATTTCAACTGGTTTAGGTGAATTGATGGGCGCAAGAGACCAGGTAAGAATTATTGGTATTACTGCTCCTTCAAGAGTTTCTGATGCACCAGATGCACCAACACTTAAAGAACAAGGCTATGATGTACAATTCGTTAACTGGAGAGGTTTCTTTGGCCCTCCAGGTATGAGCAATGCTGATAAATCAGCTATTGCAAAAATGCTTGGCGATGTACAAAAAACTCCTGAGTGGGAAACAGTAAGAGCAAGAAATGCTTGGGTTAATATTTATAATCCAGAAGGTAAGTTTGTTTCTTTCTTAGAAAAACAAACTGAAGAAATGACAGCTCTTATGAAAAAACTAGGAGTGATATAATCCTAAGGATTATTTAAAAATTAGAGCAGTGAATATAAATACTACCAAAATTATATCACTGCTCTTTTTTATATTTTCAGTATTTTATTTATATACTGCTTACCAAATTCAAGTTTTTGCATTTGACGAAAATGCACCATTTAATGCTCGAACATTTCCAATTTATTTAGGTTATGCAGGAATATTTTTTTCTGGATTAAAACTTATTTTACCAGACCCAAATACTATTAAAGTTGATCACAAAAATTTAGAATATAAAAAAACAGGTATACTTATAGTAATTGCAATTATTTATGGAGCAACAATTTTAAAAGTTGGTTATTTTTTAACTACTTCTTTATTTTTATTTGCTTCATACTATTTTTTAGGAGAACGAAGATGGAGTTTAATGTTTTTGCTGTCCTTTCCATTTGTTGCTGCATTTATGTATCTTCTTCATGGTATTCTTGATATTTACCTAAGAGATCCATTCTTACAATCACTTGGAGTTATGGGATGATTGAAGGAATATTAATTGGATTAACAACGGCTCTTACTTTTCAGAATATATTAATGGTAATGATTGGTTGTTTTTTTGGAACAATCATTGGAATGCTACCCGGACTTGGTCCGATGACTGCTATCGCGTTAATGATACCTATAACTTATGGTTTTGATCCAGCTACAGGGCTGATTTTGATGGCTGGTGTTTATTATGGAGCAGTTTTTGGTGGATCAACTTCTTCTATATTATTAAATGCGCCTGGTGTTCCAGGAACTGTTGCAACTTCTTTTGATGGTTATCCTATGGCACAACAAGGTAAGGCTGGAAAAGCATTAGCAATTGCTGCATGGAGTTCCTTTGCAGGCGGAACATTATCTGCAATTTATTTATTATTTATGGCACCAAGTTTATCAAAAGTAAGTTTATCTTTTAGATCACCTGATTATTTTGCTTTAATGATTTTAGGTTTAACAGCAATTGCAGCTTTTTCATCTAAAGGACAATTTTTAAAAGCAATGATGATGGTAGTACTTGGCTTGATGCTAGCATCAGTTGGTCAAGATAGTTTGTCTGATATTACAAGATTTACATTTGATAATATGAACTTAACTGATGGAATTAGTTTTGTACTTGTTGTGATGGCAACATTTGCAATGAGTGAAGCTTTAACAATTATTCTAAAAAGAAATGACCCAACCAGTGCTGCTAAACAAGTTTCTTTAACAGAACTTGGTTCAATTAAAATTAATAAAGAGGAAAGAACAAAAATGTATAAAACAATTCCAAGATCCTCAGTAATTGGGTTTTTAATCGGTGTATTACCAGGTGCAGGTGCAACAATTGCGTCTTTCTTAGCTTATGGAATGGAAAGAAATGTAGTTAGTGATG
>CACMRS010000039.1 GCA_902616165.1 uncultured Pelagibacteraceae bacterium | reverse complement strand
CTTTTTTTTTAACAATAAATTTTATTTTATCATCAATTAATGTAAAAGTATGTTTAGCAAATAACAATCCTCCAACAATTGCACTTTGATTTGCAATTAATTTAGCCGTTACAGTTTTATCATCTTTAATTAAACTTGAAGTAATATCTCCTGAAGGATAAAGATCCTCATTCAATGCTAGCTTAACCGTACTTTTGATAAATTCTTTGCTTAGTTTTATTTTTGACACTTATTTATCTGCCAATGGCTGCCATTCTCTCTACAGATATTCTGGCTTTATCAATTGTTTCTTTGTCCATAATTATTTCACCAGTTTCATTTTCTAGACAGTCTAATATTTTTGGAAGTGTAATTTTTTTCATGTGAGGACACATATTACATGGCTTAACAAAATCTACATTTGGATTTTCTATTTGAATATTGTCACTCATTGAGCATTCAGTAACCATCATTACTTTTTTTGGTTGATTATCTTTTACATATTTTATCATTCCAGATGTTGATCCTGCGAAATCACTTGCTTCAATTACATCAGGAGGACATTCTGGATGCGCAATAATTTTAATTCCTGGATTATTTTTTCTTATATCCTCTATTTCTTTTTTATTAAATTGATCATGGACAATACAAATTCCTTTCCAAGAAATAATTTCAACATCAGTTTGAGAAGCTACATATTTAGCTAAATAATCATCAGGTAAAAATATTACTCTTTTTACCCCAAGTGATTTAACTATTTTAACTGCGTTCGCAGATGTACAACAAACATCTGTTTCCGCCTTAACTTCTGCAGATGTATTAACATAAGATACAACAGGTACGCCTGGGTATTTTTCTTTTAATAGCCTAACATCTTTTCCTGTAATAGATGATGATAAAGAACAGCCTGCATTCATATCTGGTAGAATAACTTTTTTATTAGGGCTCATTAATTTTGCAGTTTCTGCCATGAAATGTACTCCAGCCATTAAAATTATATCAGCTGAAGTTTTTGAAGCTTCAATTGCTAGTGCAAGAGAGTCTGCGGAAAAATCTGCAACACCATGATAAATTTCTGGTGTTTGATAGTTGTGAGCAAGAATTACAGCATTCTTCTCTTTTTTTAATTTATTAATTTTATGAATATAAGGAGCATGCACTGACCATTCAATTTCAGGCATAACCTTAGAAATCTTTTGATAAATAGGATCTGTTGCTTTACGAACTTCTTGTGTAAATTCCATGAGGATTTTTACCAATTTGAAACATGATTGTCATTCATTTATTATGGGACATATCGCGGTCGTGCTGAAATTGGTAGACAGGCACGGTTGAGGGCCGTGTGGACCTAGTCCATGAGAGTTCGAGTCTCTCCGACCGCACCAAAGTGAATTTTATATAGGAGTATTTGATGGATAAATTACTTTCAGTAATATTTATGGTTGGGGTTTTGCTTTTAGTTTTACCAAGTTTTTTACAATCAAATTCTCAATTAAAGCAATTTCTTAAAAATCTAAGTATTTGGACTATTGTAGTTTTTATAATTTTAATGATTATTTATTTATTTAAATAGGAAAATTAGTTTCTTATCCAATCAGGTTTATTGATATTTATTGAAGCTTCTTTAGTTTTAAAATTTGCTTTTTCATCAAAGTTTTCGTTTAAGTATTTAATTAAAGCAAAAGGGTAGTCGCTATCAATTAAAACCTTACCTATTTCAATTTCATTACTATAAATACTCTCGCCTTCGTATAGTTTTCCTTTAATCAAATTTATTGGAAACAATCTTTTTGAAAGTTTATTCTTTAATTTAATTCGTGCTGTATTTTCTTGACCAACATAACAACCCTTTTTGAAATCAATTCCATTTAATTCTTCAAAATTACATTCAATACCAAATAGTTTGTCCTTCAATTTATTTAAATCTTTTGGAACAATTCCAAGGCTATGACTTAATGAATAATATTCTTTAAGATTAGCATCATGAAGATCTAGTTTTTTTAAAGATAAATAAAGTTTTTCTAAATTAATAATTAGTCTAGCACCCAAATTCTTATTTCTTGGATCTAAAAAAATTGGATCTTCTCTATATTTAATTGTGCATCCTGGTTGATCTTTTGCTCCATCAAAAGTTAAGAATTTTTTATGAGAAAATGCTGATATAACAAATTCATTACTTAAATTTAGAATTTCAACTTTTGATCTTAATTTATATAGGGATAATTGTTTGAATAACTCCTCTGCCTGAGGTTTTTCACAATCCAAAAGAAATCCAGACTTATGTTTTACAATTATAAATTCATATAAAAATTTACCTTGAGGTGTAAGTAATGAGCTAAAACAACTATTTACATCACTTACTTTGTTTATATCGTTAGTAATAAGATTTTGAAGAAACTCTTTTGCATCTTCTCCGTTAATATAAAGAATTGCTCTGTCATCTAAAATGTAAACGTTTTTGATATTCATAATTGATTAATTATAGAATGTAATATAATAACAATTTCTCAAAATGTTAGATCTTATAATTAAAAACGGACAATGTTACATCGATGGTGAATTAAAAGATGTTGATGTTGCTATAAAAGATGGAAAAATTCAACAGATTGGACTAATTTCAGAGGAAGCAAAAGAAACAATTAATGCAGAGGGCCATACAGTATTACCTGGTTGTATAGATACTCAAACACACTTTAGAGAGCCAGGATCAACAGACACTGAGGATCTTCATTCAGGTAGTAGAGCGGCAATAGCAGGAGGAATAACCAGTGTATTTGAAATGCCTAACACTAATCCGCCAACTTCAAATATGAGAGAATTTCAAAGAAAACTAGATCTCGCTAAAAATAGAATGTATTCCAATTATGCTTTTTATTTTGGAGCAACAGCAGACAATGCAGATGATCTAGCAAGTTTAGAAGGTTTAGAAGGATGTTGTGGAATTAAACTTTTTGCTGGATCTTCAACAGGTAATTTATTAGTTGCTGAAGAAGAAGATATTGATAAAGTTTTTCAAAACGCCTCTAAAGTTGTGGCAGTTCATTCCGAAGATGAGGCAATTTTAAAAGTAAACAAGAAATTAATAAAAGAGGGTGATGTTCACACCCATCCAGTATGGAGAAGTGCGGAATGTGCAATAGCATCTACAAGAAGAATTGTTCGAATTGCGGAAAAGCACAATAAAAAAGCACATGTGCTTCATATTACTACTAAAGAAGAAATAGACTTTTTATCTCAGCACAAAGGAAATATTACATTTGAAATAACACCACAGCATTTAACTCTTTATGCTCCAGATTGTTATGACAAGCTTGGAACATACGCTCAAATGAACCCACCATTAAGAGATAAATCTCATTATGACAGATTATGGTATGGAGTTAGAAATAATATTAATGATACAATTGGATCAGATCACGCTCCTCATTTAAAAGAAAATAAAGACAAGGTATATCCAAACACACCTTCAGGAATGCCAGGAGTTCAAACTTTAATGCCTGTAATGCTAAATCACATAAATGATGGAAAGTTATCTCTTAATCAATTGATGAACTTTGTTTGTGAAAATCCAGTAAAGATTTTTGGAATTAAAAATAAAGGATTTATTAAAGAAGGCTATGATGCTGACTTTACAATTGTTGATATGAACAAAACAATTGAAGTTAAAAATGAAAACATTGAAAGTAAATGTAAGTGGTCACCATTTAATGGTTTCAAATTCAAAGGAACACCTACTCATACAATTATTGCAGGTAAAATCAAAATGCAGGATGGAAAAATTTTAGGTGATCCTGATGGTACACCTTTACAGTTTAGTTAAGCTTTCCGGTAAAACTATTTACAAGTATCACACCAATTACAATTAGGAATAAGCCAACAATTGCTTGCCAAGCCAAAGTTTGTTTAAAAAATATATATCCAAGTATTGCAATAGTAAAAATTCCTAATCCACTCCATGTTGCATACACAATTGCTATTGGAAGTTTATTAACCACAAAAGTTAATAGATAAAATGCTGTAAGATAAAAAGCAGATAGAGCAAATGTTGGTATAAGTTTTGTGAAGTTTTGAGAAACAGGTAGTAACATTGTTCCAGCAACCTCACAAAATATTGCAGCGATTAAAAAAATATAAGTTTTAACCATTGTTTAAGATTTTGTGATTAATTAAATCTTCTTTTATTTCTGTTAAAATTGCAGGATCATCTATAGTTGGAGGTACTTTATATTCAACACCATCAGCAATTTTTCTTATAGTTCCTCTTAAAATTTTTCCCGATCTTGTTTTTGGTAATCTTTTAATAACAATAACCACTTTAAATGCAGCAACTGGTCCGATTTTATCTCTTACCATTTGTACACATTCTTTAGATATAGTGTCATTATCTTTATCAACACCAGACTTTAAAACTACTAATCCAATAGGTAATTGACCTTTTAATTTATCTGCTATTCCAAGTACTGCACATTCAGCAACCGATTGATGTTCTGA
>CACMRS010000038.1 GCA_902616165.1 uncultured Pelagibacteraceae bacterium | reverse complement strand
ATATTGCAAAAAATACTAAATGACTAAATCACAAATAAATCTGCCAAAAACTGCTTTTTCTATGAAAGCTAACTTGCCTATTAGAGAGCCAGAAACTCTTGAATATTGGAAAAAAATAAATCTTTACGAAGAGTTGAGAAAAGTAAGTCAAGGAAGGGAAAAATTTGTTCTGCATGATGGACCTCCATATGCCAATGGAAATATCCATATGGGAACGGCTCTTAATAAAATTCTTAAAGATATAATTGTAAAATTTCATCAAATGGACGGAAAAGACTCGATTTATGTTCCAGGTTGGGATTGTCATGGTTTGCCTATTGAGTGGAAAATTGAAGAACAATATAAAAAAAACAAAAAAAACAAAAACGATGTTCCGATAGTTGAGTTTAGAAAAGAATGTAGAGCATTTGCTGAGAAGTGGA
Organism: uncultured Pelagibacteraceae bacterium; assembly: GCA_902616165.1. Classification (GTDB taxonomy): domain Bacteria; phylum Pseudomonadota; class Alphaproteobacteria; order Pelagibacterales; family Pelagibacteraceae; genus Pelagibacter. The sequence goes on along the minus strand of CACMRS010000038.1, from coordinate 4,160 downwards.
TTGAAGTTCACAAAAGCCAATTTAAAAGATTGGGTGTTGTGGGGGATTGGGAAAATTATTACTCTACGATGAGCTTTGGAGCAGAAGCACAGATAGTTAGAGAGCTTGGTAAATTTTTAAAGGAGGGAAGTCTTTATAGAGGCTTCAAACCAGTTTTATGGTCAACAGTTGAGAAGACTGCACTTGCAGATGCTGAGGTAGAATACCAGGATCATAAATCAGATACAATTTATACGTCATTCAAAGTTAAATCATCTGATTTAAAAGATTTAGCTGGAAGTGAAATAGTTATTTGGACAACGACTCCTTGGACAATACCAGCCAATAAAGCTTTAGCATATAACGAGTCTCTTGATTATATAATATTAGAAATAAATGACGAAGGTGATTTTAAAAATAGAAAAATTGTTATCGCAAACGCTCTGCTAGAATCAGTTGTTAAAGAGTGCGGACTAAAAAATTATAAAAAAATTCATTCCTTTAAAGGAAAAGAATTTAATAATACTATTTGTAGTCACCCTTTTTTAAATCTTGGCTATAATTATGACATCCCAATGCTTGAGGCTAGATTTGTAACTACTGAGCAAGGAACTGGAATAGTTCATTGTGCACCTAGTCACGGACCTGATGACTTTAACCTTTGTTTGAATAACGGTATCAAAGCAATAGAAACAGTTGATGGGGACGGAAAATATACAAACAACGTGAAATTATTTGAAGGAATTCATATTTTTAAAGCAAATCCTGTAGTAATTGAAAAACTCAAAGAACAAAAAAATTTATTATTTAATGGCGAGTTAGTTCATTCATATCCACATTCATGGAGATCAAAGGCTCCACTCGTTCATAGAGCTACACCACAATGGTTTATTTCAATGGAAAGTCACGAATTAAGAAATAAAGCATTAAAGGCTATTGATGAGACTACTTTTTATCCAAGCAAAGGTAAAGAGAGATTAAAATCAATGATAGAAACAAGACCTGATTGGTGTGTTTCAAGACAAAGAGTTTGGGGTGTACCTCTCCCAATATTTGTGAACAAAAAAACAAAAGAAATTTTAGTTGACGATGAGGTTACAGAAAATATTGCATCTATTTATGAGAAAGAGGGTTCTGATTGTTGGTTTTTAGATGATCCTCAAAGATTTTTAGGTGCAAAATATGAAGCTTCTGAATATGAAAAATTAACTGATATTGTTGAGGTTTGGTTTGATAGCGGATCTACTCATTCGTTCGTTTTAGAGAAAAGAGAAGATTTAAAATGGCCAGCATCAATGTATTTAGAGGGATCAGATCAACATAGAGGTTGGTTCCACTCTTCTCTACTTGAATCTTGTGGGACAAGGGGGAGGGCACCATTTGAATCAATTTTATCACATGGTTTTGTAGTCGATGGCAAAGGCCTTAAGATGTCAAAATCGTTAGGAAATGTAATAGCTCCTGAGGATATTTTAAAAAAATATGGAGCTGATATTTTAAGAATATGGGTTGCATCATCAAATTATGCTGAGGATTTGAGAATAGATTATTCTATTTTAGATCAGCACGCAGATTCATATAGAAAAATTAGAAATACTTTTCGATATTTGCTTGGAAATATTAATGACAATTTTGAAAATATAGATTTCAAACAGCTTGAAATTACAGATTTACCTGAATTGGAACAGATTATGTTGCATAAAATATTTGTTTTAGATCAAAAGTTTAAAAAATATTTTAAAAACTACGATTTCCACAATCTATATAAAGAATTATTAAATTTTTGTACTGTTGATTTATCAGCATTTTATTTTGATATTAGAAAAGATTGTCTTTACTGTGACCCTATAAAATCTAAGAAACGAAAATCTACAATTATTTTACTAAATATTATTTTAAATACCTTGTTAAAATGGTTTGCCCCAATTTTATCTTTTACCACCGAAGAAATTTTTAGATTATTATTTAAAAATAAAAAAAGTATACATTTAGAAAAATTTTTAGAATTTCCGAAAAAATTTCAAAATGAAAAACTAAATGAAAAATGGTTGGAATTAATAAAAATTAGAAATACTTGCAATATAAGTATTGAAGAAAAGAGAGCCAGTAAAGAAATTGGCTCAAGTCTAGAGGCGGAGTTAAAAATTAATATTGATCAAAAATTAAAAATTCTTACCGATAATATTGATTTTTCAGAACTCTGCATAACTTCAAAAGCAGAAGTAATTTATGAAAATGGTATTGATACATCTGCAATTACTACAAAAGCGAAGGGATCAAAATGTTCTACTTGCTGGAAAATTAAAGAGTCGGCTTGCAATAGAGATAATTGTACAATGCAACAACAATGAAAATAAAAAAATTAAGTAAAAATTTTTTAATTAATTTATTTGTAATTGTAACAATTTTTTCATTGGACAGAATTTCTAAATTATATGTTATATACTTATATAAAAAAAATTTTAACTCAGAAATTTTTACATCCGAATTTTTAAATATTTATTTAATCTGGAATGAAGGCATTGCTTTTGGATTATTTTCATTTTATCAGGATAATTTATATAATATTTTAACAGTTATTATCTTAATAATTATTCTGATAATTTTGTTTTTTTTAATTAAAGCTGAAGGTTTAAAAAAATATGCTTTACTGATGGTTTTTGGCGGAGCAATAGGTAATTTATTTGATAGAATTTTTTACAAGGCTGTTCCAGACTTTATTGATTTTCATGTAGGGAATTTTCATTGGTTTATTTTTAATGTTTCAGATATATTTATAACATTGGGTGTAATTTTTTTGATTTACCTAGAATTTGTAGATAATAAAGGAATAAATTAAAGTCATGAAAAAATTTAAATTTTTTCTCATAATTGCTATATTTGGTCTAATATCTTCTTGTGGTGTTTTGAGCGAAGGATTTAAATCTCCAAAACAAAATAAAAGTGATGAATTTTTAGTTGAGAAAAAGTCTCCTTTAAAATTACCCCCAGATTATGACCAATTACCAACTCCGCTTGAAACAAATAATGAAGAAATCGAAAAGGAATCAAGTATTGAAAAGATGATTAAAGAAAATAAAAATGAAACAAAAAAATCTAATAGTAATAGTAGTTTAGAAGAATTAGTTTTAGATAAAATTAAAAGCAATTAATGCTTACTCCAAGAATTAACTTTAAAAATTTTCAAGTAAAAATAAATTCTAAAGAAATTAAAAAAGATATTAATTATCTTCTAAATTTAAACAATGAATTAATTAACTCTTTAAAAAAAAACTATAAATTTAGTTATAAAAAAAAATTAATTCACAAATATAAGAAATTTTCAAATGTGCGTATCTTTGGTATGGGTGGATCAATATTAGGAACTCAGGCAATATATGATTTTTTGAAACATAAAATAAAAAAAAAATTTTATTTTATAAATAACTTAAAATCATTTACCAAAAACCAAAATACTCATAACTTCCTAAATTTAATAGTTTCTAAATCTGGTAATACAACTGAAACAATTGTTAATGCGAATTTATGTATAAAAAAAAAACAAGAGAATATTTTTATTACAGAAAATAAAAAGAGTTATTTGCATATTTTGGCTCAAAAATTAAAATCTGAAATTGTTCATCATAATAATTATATAGGAGGTAGATATTCAGTATTATCTGAAGTTGGAATGTTGCCTGCTGAATTAATGGGATTGAGTTCAAATAAATTTAAACAGTTCAATAATTTAATAAAGAATAAAAAATTTTTGAATAATTTAATTACTAGTGTTCAAGCTATACTATTTTTTCAAAAAAAAAAAAAATTTAATTCAGTTATTATTAATTATGATGAGAAATCTACCAATTTATTTAATTGGTATCAGCAATTAGTTGCTGAAAGTCTAGGAAAGAAAGGCTTGGGAGTTTTGCCAATTGTATCAACTATGCCAAAAGATAATCATAGTGTAATGCAACTTTATTTAGATGGTTTTAAAAATAATTTTTTTACTTTTTTTTATGTGAAAGAGAAGAAATCTCTAAGTTTGAAGAATTCTATTATTTTGCCTGAGCAAAATTATCTTAGAAATAAAAATTTAGATGAAATTATTTTTGCTCAAAAAAAAGCTACAGAAAATGTATTTAAAAGAAAAAAAATTCCATTTAGAAGTTTTGAAATAAATTATAGAGATGAAAAAACTT
>CACMRS010000037.1 GCA_902616165.1 uncultured Pelagibacteraceae bacterium | reverse complement strand
TAAAGTATTTTGTCTTTCCCATTGAGTTACAGGTTTGGACTTATCGAATTTTTCTTTATTATCAAATTCATTAATTTCAGATTTTCTAAGTTTTATATAACTATTGATTGTTTCTTTTCCAAAAGCGACGATCATTTCCTTATTATTTTTTAATAGTTCAAGTGATTCTTTAAGTTCATTTGGTAATTTTGGTAAGTCAGGGTACTTCTTGTAATCTGTGTACATGTTACAATTTAAAGGTTCACCTGGATTGATTTTGTGTTTTAATCCATTCAACCCTGCTGCTAACACACTTGCTTGTAATAAATATGGATTTGCAGATCCGTCCATCAACCTTAATTCAAATCTTCCAGGATCAGGAATTCTTATCATATGAGTTCTGTTATTTCCCGTATAAGATATACTACTTGGTGACCAGGATGCTCCAGACTTGGTTGGTGGTGCGTTAATTCTCCGATAGCTATTAATTGTTGGATTAAAAAAAGCGGATAATGAAGAAGCATTTTTAATTACCCCTCCTAAAAAATTATAAGCCATTTTACTTAATCCAAGTTTGTCTGATTTGTCTAAAAATTTATTTTTTTTCCCATCCCAAACTGAAATATGGGCATGACAGCCATTACCTGTCAGGTTTTCAAATGGTTTTGGCATAAAGGTTGCTCTTAAACCATGTTTTTCAGCTATAGTTTTTACCATATATTTAAAAAAAGTATGTCTATCTGCCGTTTTAAGACAATCATCATAGTCCCAATTCATCTCAAATTGACCATTAGCGTCCTCATGATCATTCTGATAAGGACCCCATCCCATCTCAATCATGCAATCACAAATCTCTTTGATTAAATCATATCGTCTCATTAACGCTGATTGGTCGTAACAAGGTTTAGATTGAGTATCTCTTGGATCTGCAATTGAGTCTCCATTTGGTGAGATTAAAAAGTATTCACATTCAACACCTGATTTCATTGTTAAATTTTGTTTTTTTAATTTCTTTATTTGATTTTTTAACATTACTCTTGGGGAGGCTTCTACAGGTTTACCGTCCATCCATAAATCAGATGCAAGCCATCCTACTTCTTTATTCCAAGGTAATTGAATTAGACTATCTGGGTCCGGAATACCAAACATATCACTATCTGCAGGAGACATATCTAGCCATGCTGCAAAACCAGCAAATCCTGCTCCAGCAGTTTGCATTTCTTTAATAGCATGAACTGGAACTAGTTTTGATCTAAGTACACCAAAAAGATCAACAAAACTTATTAAGAAGTACTTTATTTTTTTTTGTTTTGCTATTTTAAATAAGTTTTTAGCCATTTCTAAGGCTACCACAATTATTTGAAAAATGAAAAGATAGTTTCTTTATAATAAATAAAATTAACTACAATTATCAGTATAATTGCAAGAATTACTCCATACTTTGCTTTTGGAAAAGCTACACCTCTCATTTTACTTGGTCTTAGTTGTTCGTTTTGATCTTCACTCATTTAAATCATTAAAAAAGGGCGCTACAATTTTGTAGCGCCCAAATTTTATTTTACCATTCAGTAATATTACTTTTATGGTCGTTAGCACCGTGTCTTTTTCTGGATAATGCGTTCAGCTCATCACTTTCAGATTTGCTTGTAATTACAGTCCATCCTATCCACACAGCAATTAACACAAGAACTAGTATAAATTCACTAGATCCAGCCCCAGGATAAACCGATCCGCCAACTTCTTCAGCTGGTTTATTAAGATGATCTATCCAGTTTGATACTGTTGCCATATTTTTCTCCTTTACCTGGTTGCTGATGAAACTGCCTTTTCATCTTCTTTAGCACTTTCCATCATTTCATAGTCAAGTCCAGCTATTTCAACTTCACGCGGGATTCTTAATTTACCCATACCATTAAGAACTTTAGCGATGATATAGCCAGGTATTAATCCTAAAACAAAGAACATTATTATTGCTCCAATAAATTGTCCTAATGGATTAATTGTTGCATAAGTTGTTCCATCAAACATAGCTCCAACACTGTAACCAGATGAAGGATAACCGTTTAAGACGAATCCACAAATTACAAGACCTACAAAACCAGCATAACCATGTACAGCTACTGCTCCAACAGCATCATCAATTTTGAACTTTCGTTCAACCCAGTAATGAAGTTTGTAAGCAATAACAACTCCGATCATACCAATAACTAATGCTTGAATTGGATGATATAAGTCGTTTCCTGCAGATGCACATATAATGCCAGCTAGTCCACTTGAGTAGGTCCAGAAAGGATCACCTTTAGCAATAACATATCCAGCCAATAAACCTCCTGACAATGACATCAAAAAGTTCATTGTAATTCCACTTAAAGTAGTGGGCGTTAAATATATATTTGTTGCTGTCCAGAATGATATACCTTCCATGCCATACTCCGGGCCAAGATCATATATTGGAACGTTACAAGCCGCATAAAATCCCCAAAATCCAGTGTAAATTAAAAACAATCCAATTGTTACCAGCCAAGGATTTCTTGGACCAATGTTTCTTGGTTCACCACTTGATGAAAATTTTCCAATTCTTGGACCTAAAACCATAAGTACACCTAAGGCAAATCCACCAGCAATAGCGTGAATTACACCTGATGCATATGCATCATGATAACCTAAGATTTTTAGCATCCAACCATCAAAGTGCCATCCCCATGACGCATCTATTGACCAGAAAACAGATCCTATGGCAATTGCCAAAACTCCAAATGCAAAAGTTGTTATTCTTTCAATAACTGCACCTGAAACTATAGAAGCTGCGGTCCATGAAAATAAAAGGAATGCTGCCCAGAACACACCCATTATATGGTCGTTAAGATTGATTGCCATAAGAGCATTTGTAGGATTAGCAAGATCATTTCCTCCAAATCCTCCACTTAGTACAAGCCCTGTACTTTCTGTCATTATTGATGGAGCTAATCCAGGTCCAGTTGGAAAAGCCCAATAAATCCACCAACCAAACAAAAACCAAGTTACTGTTACCAATGGTATCAGCATTGTGTTTTTCATAAGAGTATGTTGATGGTGTTTGTATCTTGAAGCTCCGACCTCATACATACAGAAACCAACGTGAATTAAAAACATTAGTACTACTGTTGTCCAGTAGTAAAATTCTGTAAATATCGTGGTAAGAGCACCTAACTGATCAGTCATATTCTCTCTCCATATTTGTTTATTTAAAGCCTATTAAATTTTATGAGTCGTTACAAATATAAAGAGATCAGAAAAATCTAGTTATGAACACCAGATTTACAAAAATAATCAACTATTGATTGTAATATTAAAACTTTAAGTAAGCTTTTTTTAAATCAACAAGGGGATGTTTTGGAGACATTTGAAACTTAACTAAAAGCTCTCTTGCAATCATATCTCTATCTTGTTGGTTGTTAGGTAACTTTATTGAACTTGGAATAGTAACCCAACCATTTGCATTTCTGCAGAAAACTGCAGGTCTATCCTCTTCATAACCCATATGCACATCTTCTAGCCAATTAAGATCATCCCATCCCATTGCCTCAATGTATTTCTTTAGAAAAGGAGTGATTTTGCTATAATCAGGCAAAAGGTTAACATCATATCTGTAACCAATAGACTGACCAATCATTTTTTCTCTAGCCGTCTCTTTTTTTTTACCTAATTGACCCTTGACCTCTTTTGCTTTTGATAACTTTTTATTTTTTTTCTTTGGCATATCTATTTCTATATTTTGTGATAATTATCAACACCAACAGTGTAGTTAGTTCCAGCCAGCGGAACTTTAGCTAATGCTGATGCTTCTGATGTTAAAGCAGCTAAATCTTCTGGCTCTAAAGAGTGGATATTAGTTTTACCACAAGCTCTCGCTAATAGTTGAGCTTCTAAAGTCATTGAGTGAAGATAATTGTAAACTCTTAATGCTGCATCATCAGGGTTTAATCTTGCCCTTAATTTAGGATCTTGAGTTGCAACACCAACTGGACAACGTCCTGTGTGGCAGTGATAACATTCACCTGCTTTTACTCCCATCTCTTTTTCAAAGTCAGCTTCTGGGATATCTTTGTTACAGTTTAATGCAATCATTGAACCAGTACCAATTGCGATTGCATCAGCTCCAAGAGCTAAAGCTTTAGCCATGTCTGCACCGTCTCTTACTCCACCAGCATAAATTAATGTTACTTTTCCAGTCTTACCAACATCATCGATCGCTCTTCTAGCTTCTCGAATTGCAGCTATACCTGGAATTCCAGTGTTTGCAGCAGCGATATGTGGGCCAGCTCCAGTAGAACCTTCCATTCCATCTAAGTAAATTGAGTCTGGGTCACATTTTGCAGCCATACGCACATCATCATAAACTTTAGATGCACCTAATTTTAATTGTATTGGCACTTTATTTTTTGTTAACTGTCTAAGCTCTTCTACTTTTAAAGCTAAATCATCTGGACCTAACCAGTCAGGGTGTCTCGCTGGAGATCTTTGGTCAATACCAGATGGTAATGATCTCATTTCAGCAACTTGGTCAGTAACCTTTTGACCCATTAAATGTCCACCCATTCCAACTTTTTGACCTTGTCCAATAAATACCTCAATACCATCTGCCAATTGTGCGTGATGTGGGTTAAAACCATATCTTGATTGAATACATTGGTAATACCATTTTTCAGAATATCTTCTTTCATCAGGTATCATTCCACCTTCACCTGAACATGTAGCACTACCTGCCATAGTTGCTCCTCTCGCTAAAGCAGTTTTTGCTTCGTAAGATAGAGCGCCAAAACTCATTCCCGTAATATAAACTGGAATATCTAACTCAATTGGATTTTCACATCTAGGACCAATTACAGTCTTTGTTTCACATTTCTCTCTGTAACCTTCGATTACAAATCTAGTTAGTGTTCCAGGTAAGAAAACTAAATCATCAAAAGTAGGAATTTTTTTCATTAATGCCATTCCACGCATTCTGTAT
>CACMRS010000036.1 GCA_902616165.1 uncultured Pelagibacteraceae bacterium | reverse complement strand
AACAGCTATTCCATTTAATCTCGCTTGCTCTTGCAAAGGAATTCCAAGTTTCTTATAAGTTTCTAAAAGTTTAGGATCCAGTTCATCTAAACTCTTTGGCTTATCTTTCATGCTTTTGGGTGCAGAGTAATAATATAAATCTTGATAATCTATTTTTGGAAATTTAGGTTTCTGCCAATCTGGTTCTTTTAATGCTTTAAATCTTTCAAAAGCTTTTAGTCTAAATTCAAGCATCCACGTAGGTTCTTTTTTAATATTAGATATAAATTTAATGACATCTTCATTTAAACCTTTTGGGGCTTGAATATTTTCTATGTCCGTCGAAAAACCATATTTATAGTCTTTTAAATTATTTATCTCTTTTTGTCTGTTATCCATTCTAAACTCTTGTTTCTTTATTGTTATTTAATAAATCTTTTAAGCTTTTATTTTCAAAGAATGTATTTATGTGAATCTCTAGTTCATCCCAAAGATTGTGAGTTATACATTTTGTGGCTTTACCGTTACATCCTCTTTTTGATTCTTTTTTACACTGAACAGTTTTTACTTTTTCATCAACTGCATTAAAAATATTTGTTAATTTAATATCGTTTGGGTTTTTATTGAGAACATATCCTCCCTGAGTTCCTCTAATACTTTTTACAATTTCATTTTTTTTTAATTTAGAAAAAATTTGCTCTAGATAATCTAAAGATATACCTTGTCTCAACGATATATCTCTTAGTGATACTGGATTGATGTTATCAAACCTGGCTAAATCAACTAAGGCCATGACGGCATATCTACCTTTTGATGTAAGTTTCATTTTTTACCCTTAAATTGTCGGTTTTTATACATACTTGACTAAAATGGTCAAGTTTAGAGTATAAAAAAAAACTAACATATTGTCGCTGACTTGTGATAAACGTACATTTTTTTTGAGAATAATAATCAATATCGATTATGGATAACAAGATTTTAGAAATATTTATACCTGGTCCTGCAGGAAGACTTGAGGCTAAATATTATAAAAGTAAAAAAAATACTTCTCCAATTGCATTAGTATTACAGCCCCATCCTCAATATGGAGGAACTATGAATAATAAAGTAGTAGTAGATACTTTTCATACATTTATGGATAATGATTTTTCTGTCTGTAGGGTAAATTTCAGAGGTGTTGGTAAAAGCGATGGAGAATTCGATAATGGTCAAGGCGAACTTGCTGATGCAGCAGCTGCTTTAGATTGGTTAGAAAGAGAAAATTTTGACAATTCGCAATGTTGGGTTTCAGGATTTTCATTTGGATCTTTGATTGCAATGCAATTATTAATGAGAAGACCAGAAATAAACAGATTTATAGCAATTTCACCTCAACCAAATGTTTATGATTTTTCTTTTTTATCTCCATGTCCAACTTCTGGTTTAGTTGCTTATGGTAAAAAGGATGAATTGGTACCAGTAGAATATATTACTGAACTTGACAGAAGATTAAGTGCACAAAAAGGTATTAAAGTAGAATTTAATGCAATATCAGAGGCCAATCACTTTTTTTCAAAAACAAGTGATTCTTTAATTAAACATCTTGATAAATATATAAAAAAAGAAACAGCACTATATTAAAAATTTTCTACTAATTTTCCACCTACTGTAAATTCTTTGCATCCAGTTGTTGTGCTAAAAGAAATTGGTAAATTTAAAAATGATCTTATTGCTAAAAATGCAAATGCCTGAGACTCAATATAATCACCTCTTAAATTATAATTATCTATAGACTCCAAAGTAATATTATTTTCATTCGATAAATAATTTTTAATACAATCAATTAAATTAATATTTTTTCTACCACCTCCACAAATTAAAAATGTAATAATATTTTTTTGAGTAATATGCTTTAACCCTTCTGCAATCAAATATGCCGTAAAATCTGTTATAGTAGCGCAACCATCCTCTAAAGATAAACCTCTTGCAAAGGATACATCAAAATTTTTAATATCCAACGACTGAGCATAAGAATTTATCTTAAAATTATCTATTGCTTGATTTAGAATTAATTGATTAACTTTCCCTGCTTTAGCTAATTCACCGTTTTTATCAAATTTTTCATTAGAATTATTTCTTACCCATTCATCAATTAAACAATTACCAGGGCCTATATCAAAAGCAGAAAGATTATTTTGAAAATTATCCGAGTCATTAATAACTTTTGTAACATTTGCGATACCACCAATGTTCAAGAGACCTATTGGAAATTTAATATTAAAATTTTGATTAATTTTTTTTGATAAAATATGATGAAAAATTGGTGTTAAAGGTGCACCTTGACCATCATTTTGAATATCTGCTTGTCTAAAATCATATATAACTTTTTTTTTGACTATTTGAGATAACAATTTCCCATCTCCTAATTGATTGGTAATTTTCTCATTTGGGCTATGAAAAATTGTTTGACCATGAAAACCTATCAAATCAATGGGATCTTTATATTTTTTTAATGATTGATTAACTGCATCAGCATGAAAAAGAGTTAAATTGCGCTCTAATTCTCTTAATTTTTCTGAATTTTGTAAAAGATCTTTCTTTGTTAAAACTGAATTTCTTAATCGAACTAACTGATCTTGAAGATTTTTATCATACTCATAATAATCATCTAGAATGTTTGAAAATTCATCGTATCCATCTGAACTAATTATAGATAAATCAATACCATCCATAGATGTTCCACTCATTAGTCCAATTGCAGTATATAATTTTTTTTTCATTGATATGTTTTTTAAAAAAAATTTGTATATTGTAATTATAAACTTATGAATAAATTTTTAAAAGAATTTAAAGATAGAGGCTATTTCTATCAATGCACAAGTGAAGATGAACTATCTAAACAATTAGATGAAGAAAAAATAAAAGGTTACATAGGTTTTGATTGTACAGCCGAAAGCTTACATGTGGGTAGCTTATTGCAAATAATGTGTTTAAGACTACTTCAAAAAAATGGACATCGGCCAATAGTTTTACTTGGTGGAGGAACTACAAGAATTGGAGATCCATCTGGTAAAGATAAAACTAGAAAAATTTTAAGTGAAGATAAGATTGAAAAAAATATTAAAAATATCAAGAATATTTTAAAAAAATTTTTAGATAATGATGATCTGAATACAAAACCAATATTTGTAAACAATTATACTTGGCTTAAAGATTTAAATTATATTTCATTTTTGAGAGATATCGGAAAACATTTCACGATAAATAGAATGCTAACATTTGATAGTGTAAAACTCAGATTAGATAGAGAACAATCACTAAGCTATATGGAGTTTAATTATATGATTTTACAAGCATATGATTTTCTTGAGCTAAATAAGAAAGAAAATTGTGTCTTACAAATCGGAGGTTCGGATCAATGGGGAAACATTGTTAATGGTGTTGAGCTAATTAAAAGATATTCTAATAATCAAACTTTTGGTTTAACAACTCCATTAATTACATTAGCAACTGGTGCTAAAATGGGAAAAACTGAAAGTGGAGCTATTTGGTTAGATGAAAAATACTTATCAGCTTATGATTATTGGCAATTTTGGAGAAACGTAGATGATAGAGATGTAATTAAATTTTTAAAAATGTTTACTGAAATTGAAATCAAGGAAATAGAAACAATTAAAGATAAAGATATAAATGAATTAAAAATACTACTTGCTAATAAAACCACAGAAATGTTACATGGAAAGGAAGCAGCTAAAAATTCTGAGCAAGCAGCAAAAGAAGCTTTCTCTGGAAACACTCTGGGTTCGAACTTGCCTAAAGTTAATATTCAATCAAATAAAATAGAAGAAAATATAAATATAGTAGACCTTGTTTTGTTATCTAAACTAGAAAACTCGAAAAGCGAAATCAGAAGACTTATAAAAGGGAGTGCAGTAAAAATTAATGACGATGTTATTTCAGATGAAAAATACGAAATCAATAAAAATTTATTTAAAGATAATTATCTTAAACTTTCCCTTGGAAAAAAAAGACATATTAAAATAGAATTAAATTAATTTTTTTTAATTTTCTCTAAAGTTCTAGTAATAAACCTGGGTGTTAGAGTTTTTATAGGATTTACAGTAGTTTCTAAATCTTTAGGAGAACCCTTAATTTTAAAACTGACTCCAAAAACACCATCGCCTACTTTTTTTCCAATCAATAAATCTCCAAGTAAAGGTATTGAAGCTATAGATCTATTAATTGTTGTCGCTGGAACCAAGGTTCCTCTTAAACTGATTACTTTATCCTCCTCAATGTATCCTTCTAATAAAATAGATATTGCTGGACCAATTGCATATAATTCTTGAATTTTTATTAGGTTATCTTGATTAGTAAAATTCATTTCAAAATCTGTAAATCTAATCCCCTCTCCTGTAAGTAAGTCTGCTATTCCCTGAAGTGATGCAAGAGCCAACAACTTAGCTAACGCTGGAATTTCTTTAACTTTAAAATTATCAATTACTAATTTAGAAGTTGAAACTCCTTCTTTTTTCATAGAGTAAAAGTCTAAATATCCATCTCTACCATCTCTAAATCCTTTAATGAATTTATATCTATTTACTAAGGGTTTTGCCTTAGATGAAAAAAGGGTGGTAATTTTTTCACCTTCATCATTTGTTCTAATTGTAAATTTTATATCTTGTGAATTGTTATAAAAGGCTAAAATATTTGCCTCCTCTACTTTGTTATCAATAATATTTATTTTCCCTTTCAAATCCTTAACAAAGGATATTTTATCAAAGTAAACTTCATCAAAATTTAGGTCCATACTTATATTATTTTCAAAAAGGTTGTTTTCTTTTTTATCTTCAGCATCTAGCAAATTCGAAATTAAAGAATTTGCATTAAATGAGGTGCCATCAATTAAATAATTTTGGCCTTCTACTTTTTTTATATTGTAATTATTTTTTTTATTTTCTGTATCTAAATAATTAAAATTTGCCTGATCAATTTTTATTATTTGATTAGAATCGTTAAGAGATAAATTCTTAAATTTAATGTTATTATTTTCTTCA
>CACMRS010000035.1 GCA_902616165.1 uncultured Pelagibacteraceae bacterium | reverse complement strand
CTAACATTTCATCTGCTGTTTCAACTTTTATAAGATGTATATCTTTAGTTATTTCAAGATTAGTTGGACCTGATATTAATGTTGTGTCAAAACCTTTTTTGGATAATGATTTTGCTAATTCATATCCTTGTTTACCACTTGATTTATTTGTAATAAAACGAACTGGATCTATGTACTCATTAGTTGGACCTGCTGTAACTAATGCTTTAAATTTTTTATTATTTTTTTGAGTTAAGAAATATTTATCAACTTCTTCAGCAATTACTGACGGGTCTGACATTTTACCCTCTCCATATTCACCACATGCCATATCACCAACATCTGGACCTATTAGTTTATATCCAAACCCTTTTAATTTTTTTATATTTGTTTTAGTAGTTGGATGCTCCCACATTCTTACATTCATTGCTGGTGCTAAAATAATGTCTTTATCTGATGCCAAAACAACAGTGGATGCTAAATCATCACTTGTTCCTTGAGCCAGTTTTGAAATTGTATTTGCCGTTGCGGGTGCAATTACAATTATATCTGCCCATCTTGAAAGTGAAATATGATCCATTTCAGCCTCATTTTCTACACTAAATAAATCACTATAAACTTTACCTTGAGAAAGTGATGTTATTGAAAGTGGAGTTACAAACTCTTTTGCACTTGTTGTAAGAATTGTCTTTATATCAGCACCATTCTTTTTAAAAAGCCTAATTGTTTCAAGACTTTTATAAGCAGATATTCCTCCACAGATAATAAATAGTATTTTTTTATTTATCAAATTTTTCATCTGCAGAATTAAAATACTATAAGGCCAAAAATTACAAGAAGTAATAAACCAATAATAGATTGATTTCTAAATGCTATCATTTCTGATTTCTTATCATTCAGGGCGGTGTAAGAATTTGAATTTTGTGGAATTTGACCACTAGCTAAAAACGTTAATGCTTGATTTGCTTTATCCATAATCTCAGGAAATTCTGGCAAACGTTTTATAACTTCAGATGTATTTTTTAAAGTTTCATTTAAATTATTAATTGGATCTTTTGTTTCTTTAAGCCAATTTTCTAGAACAGGCTTTGATGTTGTCCAAATATTTGTGTTTGGATTTAACTTTCTTGCTACACCTTCAACAACAACCATAGTTTTTTGCAACATTAATAATTGAGGTTGAGTTTGCATATTAAACTTTTCTGTTACATCAAACAATTGTTTGAGTAATTTACCTCCTGAAATATCTTTTACTTCTTGACCAAATATAGGCTCACCAATTGATCTCAAAGCTTGAGCTAGATCATCGATTGGCACTTCTTTAGGAACTAATCCAGCAACCAAGTGAACTTCAGCTACTTTGCGATAATCTCTTTGAATAAATCCAAATAAAATTTCTGCTAAAAACCTTTTACTAATTTTATCTAATCTACCCATAATCCCAAAATCTATAGGGACAATCTGGCCACTATTATCAACAAAAATATTTCCTTGATGCATGTCTGCATGAAAAAAACCATCTCTTACAGCATGTCTCAAAAAATGTTGGATAATATCTTCAGCTATTTTATTAGTATCTAAATTTCTTTTCTTTAGCTCTCCAGCTTCTCTTATTGAAATTCCATCTATCCAATCCAAAGTCATTACATTTTCACTAGTAAAATTCCAATAAATTTCAGGAACTTTAAATCCAGCATCATTTTTAGTGTTTTCAGCATATTCATTAGCCGCAGCAGCTTCGAATCTCAAATCCATCTCAAGATTAGTTATTTCTTTAAGTAAAAAAACAACTTCAACAAGTTTTAATCTTTTTGTTTTTTTTACAAATGACTCAATAATAAATGCAAATAACATCATTGCATCTATTTCTTCATTGAATATTTTTTTTATATTTGGTCTTAAAATTTTTATTGCAACATCTTTAATAGTGCCATTGTCATTTATTTTTGCTTTATGAACTTGTGCAATTGATGCAGCTGCAACTGGTTCACTTAAATCAATTATTGAATTAAATGCATCAACTCCAAGATCTTCTTTAATAATTTCTTTTGCTTCATGAATTGAAAAAGGGGGTAATCTATCTTGAAGTTTTTCTAGCTTTAAAGATAATTCTTCTCCGATTATATCTGGTCTAGTAGCAAGAAATTGACCAAGTTTGATGAAAGTTGTACCCATAGATTCTAATGACCTAGATAGTCTTTCACCATCATCCTCAATTAAATTATTTTGTTCCTTTTTTTCAAATGAAATAGATAAAATTTGGAATAATATTGTTACAGCTAAAGGAGGTTTTTTAAATTTTGATGCAATTTTTAAAATATCTGATTTTGCAATTTTTCTTCCTAATTTAAATAAAGTAATAAGCTTTTTAATCATTAAATTTTCCAACCACTATGAATTGAAACAATACCACCAGAAAGATTTCTATAAGAACATTTATGAAAATTATTTTTTTCCATCAAGTCTATTAATTCATCTTGATTAATAAATTGTTCAATACTTTTGATTAAATATTCGTAAGGTTTTTTTTCTCCAACTACAAACTGACCAATAATAGGAATGAGTTTTGAATAATTTTTATATACAAAATCAAGATTTGAGTTTTGAATCTTAGAAAATTCTAGACATAGATAGCGTCCGCCAGGCTTTAAAACTCTATAGGCTTCTGAAAGTGCTTTATTTAAATTTTTTGTATTTCTTAGCCCAAAGCTAATAGTGTAATAATCAAATGAATTATCTGCTATTGGTAATTTTTCTGCTGGAGAAATAACCCATTTTACATTTTTGTAATTAGATAATTTTTGCTTTCCTTGACTAACCATTCCTTTATTAGGGTCTACACAAGTAATTTTAGCCTCTTTATTTGTGCTATCTAAAAATAACTTTCCAACATCCCCCGTCCCACATGCAACATCTATTAATTTTCTATTAACTCTCGGATTCATCGTATTGATTAAACTTTTTTTCCAATACCTATGTACACCCATAGACATAAAGTCATTCATCAAGTCATATTTGTTGTAGACCTGATTAAATACATTTTCTACAAGTCCTTTTTTATTTTGAAGATTTTGTTGCATAAAAAAATATATATTGAATATAGTATCAAATGCCAGAATTACCAGAAGTAGAAATTGTCAGACAATCCCTTCATAAAAAGATCAAAAAAAAAAGCATAAAAAAAGTAATAATCAGAAACAGGAATTTAAGGTTTAAAATACCAAGTGATTTTGAAAGTTTTCTTAAAAATAAAAAAATTATTGAAGTTAGTAGATTTTCTAAATATTTGATTATCCATTTTCAAAATGAAGATTATTGTTTAATTCATTTAGGAATGTCAGGAACAATTCATATTCTTGATAAGAAAAAGCCTCTAAAATTTACTAATACTAGTTTTTATCATTCACCTTTTTTACCTAAAAAACACAATCATGCAGAGTTTGTATTTGATAGCTTGAAAGTAATATATAATGATCCAAGACGTTTTGGATTTTTTGAAATAATTAAAAATTATCAAGATCTACAGAGAAGATTTAAATCAATGGGACCTGAACCATTTAGTGATAAATTTAACTTAAATTATGTTGTTAATTATTTTAAGAAAAAAAATAAGGATATAAAAAGTTTCTTACTTGATCAGAGATTTGTTTCTGGAATAGGTAATATTTATGCAAGTGAAATTCTTTTTGCTAGTAAAATAAATCCATTTAAAAAGGCAAAAAGACTTAATAAAAATGAATGTTTAAATATTATTTTAAATTCTAAGAAAATACTTCAACAGGCAATTAATAAGGGAGGTTCAAGTATAAGAGATTTTAAAGATATTTCAGGTAACAAAGGTAACTTTCAAAAAGAGTTTAAAGTTTATCAGCAAGACGGTGCTGGTTGTAAGCGTACGCATTGCAAGGGTATTATAAAAAAAAAAATAACATCAAATAGATCAACTTTTTTTTGTATTTCTTGTCAAAAATAGTTAAATATTTAGTTGACCACTTTAAATTCTCAAGCTATACCCCTGCGCAGATGGCAAACACAAAATCAGCAATTAAGAGAATTAGAAGAATTTCTAAACAAACAGCGGTAAATAAAGCTAGAAAGAGCAGGTTTAGAAACGCTCTTAAGAAAATGAACCTTCTAATTGATGGTAAAAAGAAAGATGAAGCTCTTAAATTTCTACCAAAGTTAAACTCTGAGTTGATGAAAATTGCAAAAACAGGAATAATAAAAAAACAAAATGCTTCTAGAAATGTTTCTAGAATAACAAAAAAAATTGCTGCAATCTAAACGTTAGTTTAAATTTTCAAACAACTCCTGATATCCACATTATATATTTAAGTTTTATAATAAGTTACTATATTTAGATTTAGTAAATATTTGGATTATCCTCATTCAATCTATATTTGATTTAATTTTAATTCAATCAATTAATTGATTCAATTTATATTCGATTCAATTTGTAATTTTAAATTTAAGTTTAATTTAGAATTAATTTTTTAAAATATAAATCACAATCATAGATTTTATTTTTTTTTAAATTTCTTTATTAACTTGTTGCAAATTTTTTTAAATAGTTCTAACTGAGATTTCCCCTTAAGTTATGAACAAATTAACAAATACAAAAAATATTAGTAATTTTTCTTCTGAAAGCTTCGAATGGAAGCAAGTACAGAATGAAATGAAAAATAAACTAGGCTTAGAAGTTTATGAGAGTTGGTTAAAAAAGATTTCTTTTGTAGAGGAATTCAATAATTACTTATTATTATCAGTTCCAACAAGATTTATTAGAGATTGGATTACCTCAAGGTATTTAGACCAAATATTACAGATAATTAAGGTATATAAAAAAGACATTATCAGAATTGAGTTCAAAATAGTTGAAAAAGCTCAAGATACCACTTTACAGGAAAATAATATTAATGAGAAAAATACTAATGAAAATGTTTCATTTATAAAAGACTCTTACCTTCAGTATAATCGAATTGATCCAAATAAAAGATTTGATAATTTTATAACAGGTTCAAGTAACAAATTAGCTTACGAAGCTTCTTTAAAAGTTTCAGAAAATATATCTCATTATAATCCACTTTATGTTTATGGCGGTGTTGGAATGGGAAAAACTCATTTATTAAATTCAATAGGTTTAGAGCTTAAAAAAAGTAATAAAGTAATGTTTATTTCTGCTGAAAGATTCATGTATCAGTTTGTAAAATCAATTAAATCAAACGACATGGTTAAGTTTAAAGAATATTTCAGAAATACAGATATTTTATTAATCGATGATATACAGTTTATAAGTGGAAAAGAGGCTATGCAGGAGGAGTTCTTTCATACATTTAATGCATTACTTGATAAGGGATCTCAAATAATTGTATCAGCTGATCGAGCACCAAACAAATTATCAAGGATTCAAGAAAGAATTAAATCAAGATTTTCTGGCGGATTAGTTGTTGATATTCAAAAGCCAGACCTAGAGCTAAGAAAAAAAATAGTTGGAAAAAAAACTGAGGAATTGAATGCTTTGTATTCCGAACAATTAAAAGTTTCTAAAGAAATTCAAGATTTTATAAGTAATGAAATTACTGGAAGTGTAAGAGAATTAGTTGGTGCAATAAACAGAGTTGTTTCATTTTCAAGAATTTACAACAAAGTTCCAAATCTTGCTGAAACTAAAGTAGTTTTAAAGGATTTATTAAATTTAGCAGAAAATAAGGTTACAATAGATCTTATTCAGACAATTGTATGTAAGTTTTTCAAAATCAGCAAAAATGAAATGTTATCATCTAGAAGATCAAGATATTTAGTAAGACCTAGGCAAACAGCAATTTATTTAACTAAAATTTTGACTTCTAAATCATTACCTGAAATTGGAAGAGAATTTTCC
>CACMRS010000034.1 GCA_902616165.1 uncultured Pelagibacteraceae bacterium | reverse complement strand
TTGATTTTGATTTTTCATAAATAAATATTTTTCTTGCTATTTTTTTTTTACTAATACGCCTTAATAAAGATGAACCTAATAATCCACAACCAATAATTAAAATATTTTTCATTTTTTCAATACTTGCTTAATAACACTCATAAATTTTAAGTTTTCTTTTTTAGATCCAATAGTTAACCTTAATTTATTCTTTATATGATAACCATCTTCTGTTGATCTTAAAATAATCCCCTTATTTTTAAGTTTTTCATAGACAAATTTTGCTGAATATCTGCATTTTTCAAAATTAAGTAACAAAAAATTTGCTGAAACTGAATTTGAAAAAATATTATATGTCTCAAGAAATTTCTTAATTTTTTCAGAATATAATAAATTATGTCTAATCGATTTATTTATGAAAGCTTTATCCTTCAGTGACTCGGTGGCTGCTAATTGAGCAATACCATTTATATTAAATGGTGGTTTTATAACATTTAGCGCATCAACTATTTTTTTTGATCCATATCCCCAACCTACTCTCAGAGAAGCTAATCCAAACATTTTTGAAAAAGTTCTAAGGATGAAAACATTGTCTTTATTTTTAAACAAATCTAGCCCAGATGAATAATCTTTGTTTTTCATATATTCTGCATAGGCATCATCTATAACTAGTAAAATTTTTTTATTTAATCTTTTTCTTAATTCTAAAACTTCTTTTTTCGTTAAGTAAGTTCCTGTAGGATTGTTTGGGTTAGCTATAAACACAATTTTAGTTTTTTTTGTTATTTTTTTTAAAATTTCATTTACTGAAACTTTAAAATTAATTTCTTTTGCAAAGACAACTTTTGCGCCTACAATTTTTGAGTAAATTCTGTACATTAAAAAACTGTACTCTGGTACCACAACTTCATCTTTTGGGTTTAAAAACAACTGACAGAGCATTTGAATAACTTCATCTGAACCAGCTCCACAAATAATTTTCTCAGAATTACATTTATAAGCTTTAGATATTGCTTTTCTTAAATTTTGAGATTTTCCATCTGGGTATTTATCTAAATTCAGATTTTTATTTGTTATTATTTTCTTTGCTTTAGGACTCATACCTAAAGCAGACTCATTTGCAGAAAGCTTAATTACGTTCTTAAGTTTCTTAACTTTTGATTTACCAGGCTTATAAGCCTCAATTTTAAATTTTTTGAAATTTGGAGTTATCATTTTTTTTAATTTATGTGCTCTTTATAGATAAAATTACAAAATTTTATAGAGAATAAGAGGATTTTTTAAAAATTTGACATAATAAATAAGTTCTAGTAAAAAAATTATGCGCTGATTTAACTGAATTGCGAGCGCTTAAAAAAAACCGCTAAAATAGTTTTTTTTCTCACAATTCGAAACAGTCAAAAACTATGAATACTGAGAAAAACATAAAAACTTTAATTGTAAAGAAACCACTAAAATTAGACTGTGGAAAGACCATAAAAGATTTTCCAATAGCCTATGAAACTTACGGTTCACTTAATTCAAAAAAAGATAATGCAATCTTAGTTTTTCATGCTCTAACGGGAGATCAATTTGTAACCGGAATAAACCCTGTAACTAACAAAGAGGGTTGGTGGAGTTATGCAGTAGGTCCTGATAAAGCTATCGATACAAATAAATATTTTGTTATTTGCTCTAACGTAATTGGTGGATGTATGGGATCATACGGACCAAATCATAAAGATCCTGATCAAAAAATTTTTGGAACAAATTTTCCCGTTATTACAATTAATGATATGGTGAATGCTCAATATAATTTACTTGATCATTTTGGTGTTGATAAACTATTTTCTATAACTGGTGGTTCAATGGGAGGTATGCAAGTCCTTCAGTTTATTAGCAACTTTCCTGATAAATCCAAAACAGTGATACCGATAGCAACCACATCTAGTCATTCAGCTCAAAATATTGCTTTTAATGAACTAGGTAGACAAGCTATTACAGCTGATAGTAACTGGAAAGATGGGAATTATACATCAAACGAAACTAATCCTGGAAAAGGATTGGCGGTGGCTAGAATGGCA
Source organism: uncultured Pelagibacteraceae bacterium (assembly GCA_902616165.1). Classification (GTDB taxonomy): domain Bacteria; phylum Pseudomonadota; class Alphaproteobacteria; order Pelagibacterales; family Pelagibacteraceae; genus Pelagibacter. The sequence continues at coordinate 3,843 of CACMRS010000034.1, read as the reverse complement.
GCTCATATTACTTATTTATCTAAAAAAGGTTTGCAGGAAAAATTTGGAAGAAAGTTACAAGAAAGAGAAGATCTTAAATTTGGATTTGATGCTGATTTTCAAATAGAAAGTTATTTAAGATATCAGGGCTCAGTTTTCGTAGATAGATTTGATGCAAATAGTTATCTTTATATTACTAGAGCTATGGATTATTTTGATTTAGCTAAGCAATTCAATGGTAATCTTTCAGAAGCATTTATAAATACAAACGCTAAATTTTTTATAATTTCATTTACTTCAGATTGGCTTTATCCAACCCAAGAAAACAAAGATATCGTGATTGCTTTAAACTCAATAGGAGCTGATGTTGGATTTGTAGAAATTGAGTCAGATAAAGGTCACGACTCCTTTTTACTAAACGTTCCTGATTTCTTGAGTGCACTTAAAAACTTTTTAGATAAATCTTACGAAGAAAATTAATTATGAAAAATGAATTTCAGGTAATAGCAGATTTAATTGAAAAAGATAAGAAAGTCTTAGATGTAGGTTGTGCTGATGGAACTTTGATGAAATTTTTAAAGGATAATAAAAACATAAATATAAGAGGATTAGAGATTTCAAAAGAAAAAGTGCAAGAATGTATTGCTAAAGGTTTAACTGTAATTGAAGGAAATGCTGAAAAAGATTTAAAGCAATTTCCAGACAAATCATTTGATTATGTTGTTTTAAGTCAAACCCTTCAAGCTTTTCTTAATCCTGAATTAGTTTTAAATGAACTTTTAAGAGTTGGAAAAAAGGCAATAGTTACGATTCCCAATTTTGGATACTGGAAAGTAAGATTTCATTTATTATTTAAAGGTACAATGCCAATTACAAAAACGTTACCAGATGAATGGTATAACACTCCAAATTTACACATGTGCACAATCAAAGATTTTTTTCATTTTGTAAAATCAAAAGATATAAAGATTTTTAAATCACTCGCTTTAAACAATCTTAATAAATCAACAATAAATCAGAGTAATTTAGGCGTTAAAAATTTGTTTGCAGATCTTGGTATATTTTTGATAGAAAAATAAAATGCGTATTGAAATTATACCTTGTCTTCAAGACAACTATAGCTATTTAATTATAGACGAAAGTAACAATTCTGCGTGTATTATAGATCCCAGTGAGGCTGAGCCAATAATAAATTTCCTAAAGAATAAAAATATAAAATTAAAATACATTCTTAATACTCATCATCACTATGATCATATTGGAGGAAATCAAGAATTAAAAAAAAAATATGGATCAGTTGTTGTAGGTTTTAAAGGAGACTCAAAAAGAATACCAGAGATAGAAATATTGTTAGAAGATAATCAAATATGGAAAGCCGAAAACTTTGAAGCTAAAATTATGCATATACCTGGACATACTTCAGGCCATATTTGTTTTAATTTTTTTAAAGAAAAAATAGTTTTTACCGGAGATACACTTTTCTCACTTGGTTGTGGAAGAATATTCGAAGGTTCTTATGAGGAAATGTTTGAGTCTTTAAACAAAATTAAATTATTACCAGAAGACACAAAAATTTATTGTGGTCATGAATATACTCTTAACAATGCAAAATTTTGCAAAAAATATGATTCCAAAAACAAAGATTTACAAAAAAAAATAGAAAAAATTGAAAAATTAAGAGAAAATGGAATTCCTACGATACCCTCAACTTTAAAAGAGGAATTAGAGTGTAATATATTTTTAAGAGCAAAAGATGTTAAAACCTTTTCAAAATTAAGAGATTTTAAGGATAATTTCTAATTAATTCGGCTTGACTAAAGGCTGGCTACAACTATATTGCGGTAACTTTAAATTAAATCATACTATGTCATACGCAGTAATAAAAACAGGTGGAAAACAGTATAAAGTAAAGTCTGGAGAAATACTAAAGATTGAAAAACTACCAGACTCTAAACCTGAGACTAAAATAGAGTTTAATGAAATTTTGGCATACGGTGATGACAAATCAATTGAAATTGGAACTCCAAATGTTGAGGGTGCAAAAGTAGAAGCTGATTTAATTAAAAATAGCAAAAATAGAACTATATTAATTTTTAAAAAAAGAAGAAGACAAAATTCAAGAAGAAAAAATGGGCATAGGCAACAATATTCTATGATAAGAATTAACAAAATTTTTTCAAAAGATGGTAAAGTGTTATCAGAAGCTGAAAAAATTTCTAAAACTTCAAAAAAAGAAGAAGTTAAGGAAGCAGTAAGCAAATAGTTATTAGGTAAATTATGGCAACAAAAAAAGCAGGTGGATCATCACGAAACGGACGAGATAGTGCCGGTAGAAGACTTGGTGTAAAAAAGTATGGTGGTGAAACAGTAATTCCTGGAAACATAATTGTTAGACAAAGAGGAACTAAGATTTTTCCAGGTGAAAATGTTGGTATGGGTAAAGATCATTCAATATTTTCAGTTGTTAAAGGGAAAGTTGTTTTCAAAAAATCTAAATCAGATAGAACTTTCGTTTCTGTAAAGCCCAATTAATAGTACAACCAATTAAAATAGATGTTGTATTATGAAATTTCTCGATCAAGTTAAAATTTATATTAAAGCTGGAAACGGTGGAGACGGATCTCCTAGTTTTAGAAGAGAGAAATATGTTGAGTTTGGCGGCCCAGATGGTGGAGACGGTGGAAAAGGTGGATCAATTATTTTGAAGTCAGAGGAAAATTTAAATACCCTTATTGATTATCGATATCAACAACACCACAAAGCTGAACGTGGAGAAAATGGTTCTGGTCAAAACCGAACGGGAAAAGGTGGTGAAGATTTAATTTTAAAAGTTCCTCTAGGTACACAGGTATTTGAAGAAGATAACAAAACTCTTCTTTTTGATTTTAATAAAAAAGGTGAAGAATATGTTGCAGCTGCTGGTGGAAAAGGAGGTTTGGGAAACACAAGATTTAAAAGTTCTACAAATAGAGCTCCAAGAAAATTTACTAAAGGCACTATCGGAGAAGAATTTATAATATGGCTTCAATTAAAAACAATTGCTGATATCGGTATTATTGGATTGCCAAATGCGGGAAAATCAAGTTTGTTAGCAGCATTAACAAACGCAAATCCAAAAATTGCAAATTACAAATTTACAACTATTAATCCAAACCTTGGCGTTGCTTCTTACGATGATAAAGAAATTACCATTGCAGATATTCCAGGATTAGTTGAAGGTGCTCACGAAGGTATAGGGTTAGGGATACAATTTTTAAAACATATAGAGAGATGTAAGTCTTTACTACACTTAATTGATGTCACCAACTTAGATCTGAATGAGTCTTATAATCAGGTGAAAAATGAATTAAAAAGCTACAGTGCAAAGTTATTAGAAAAAAAAGAACTAATTGTGCTTAATAAAGTCGATTTGATTGATGAAGAAACAGTAAATGAAGTTATAGATCATTTTTCAAAGGGTAAAAATTGTGAGATTATGACAATGACAACTCTGGAAAAAGAATCTGTATCAAAAATTAAAGCAAAGCTTTTGTCTTATGTATCTTAAAAACTCTAAAATAATTGTTATCAAAATTGGATCATCTCTCCTAGTTGATCAAAATAAAAAAATTAGGAAACAATGGTTATCTAGTTTTGCAAAAGATATTAAAAAATTAAGTAATAAAAATCAGAAAGTAGTTATTGTTAGCTCTGGTGCTATTGCTTTGGGATGCAAGAAAATGAATTATAACAAAAAAAATATCAAATTAGATAAGAGTCAAGCTATTGCTTCTATTGGTCAAATAGAGTTAATGAATTTATTTTCACAAACTTTCTCAAAGTATAAATTAAATATTTCTCAGATTTTGCTTACATTAGAAGATA
>CACMRS010000033.1 GCA_902616165.1 uncultured Pelagibacteraceae bacterium | reverse complement strand
CATTTGTCCAGGCCATGATTGAGCTATGCAAAGTCTTCCTTCACCAGCCCCTTTAATCTCTTTACCGTTTTTATCTACAAGTACAGGCTTAATTCCATAGAAAGGTTTTGTTGCAGATCCAGGTTTAAGTGGAATAGCTCCTGTTTGAGGAGCAATCATGATACCTCCAGTTTCTGTTTGCCACCAAGTATCTACAATCGGACACTTTGAATTTCCAACTGTTTTGTAATACCACATCCAAGCCTCAGGATTAATAGGTTCCCCAACAGTTCCTAATAGTTTAAGAGATTTTCTCGAGGTTTTTTTAACTGGTTTATCTCCCTCTCGCATTAATGCTCTAATTGCGGTTGGTGCTGTATAAAAAGTATTTACTTTATATTTATCAACTATTTGCCACCACCTTGAACTATCAGGATAATTTGGAATTCCTTCAAACATTATAGTTGTTGCACCATTCGAAAGTGGTCCATAAATAATATAACTATGTCCAGTTACCCAACCAATATCAGCAGTACACCAATAAATATCTTTTGGTTTGTAGTTAAAAATATATTGATGTGTCATTGAAGCATAAACCATATAACCACCAGTAGTATGAAGAACTCCTTTAGGTTTACCTGTTGAACCTGAGGTATATAAAATAAATAAAGGATCTTCTGCGTTCATTTCTTCAGGTTCACAATGATTAGGAACGTCTTTAATTAAATCATGATACCAAACATCTCTATTTTGATCCCAGTTGATGTAATTTCCAGTTCGTTTAACAACAATACATTTTTTAACGTTTGGACAACTCATTAAAGCTTCATCGACTGTATATTTCAGTGGTATAGTTTTTCCACCTCTCACTCCTTCATCAGCAGTGATTATATATTCAGATTCGCAATCATTCACTCTTCCAGAGATAGAATCTGCTGAAAAACCACCAAAAATAATTGAATGTACTGCACCAATTCTTACACAAGCCAGCATTAAAATTGCTAACTCTGGTATCATAGTTAAATAAATTGTTACACGGTCACCTTTTTTAATTCCTAATTTTTTTAAACCATTTGCTGCTTTAGAAACTTTTTGATGAAGTTGTTTATAAGAAATTTTTTGACTATCTTTTGGATCATCTCCAACCCAAATAATAGCAGTTTTATCTTTTTTATCCTTTAAATGTCTATCAATGCAATTTGCAGAAGCATTTAAAGTGCCATCTTCAAACCATTTAATTTTTACTTCTTTTGTACTGTATTTTATGTCTTTAATTTTTTTATATGGTTTTATCCAAGTAATTCTTTTTCCTTCTTTCCTCCAAAATTCGTCATTGCTTTTTATAGATTGAGAATATTTTTGTTGGTATTTACTTTTATTTGCTAAGCTACTTTTAACCCATTCTGGTTTTGTTTTAATAACAACTTCGGGGGTTGTATTTCCGTTTTCCTTTTTTGCTTTAATTTTTTTTTTTATTTTTCTTGACGATTTTTTTTGAACTTTAAATTTTCTCTTGATCTTTTTTGATGTTTTTTTTCTAATTTTAGACTTTCTTTTTCTTACCTTGCTTTTCTTTTTCTTTTTTTTTGGCATTGGATAATTTTTTTTTTAAATTCTACTCATGTTATTTATAATTTTCCAGCTTTTATAATCAACAGGCATTACAGAAAGTCTACTTTGCTTTATCAGAGCTAAGTGGCTTAAATCCTTATTTTTTTTGATATTTTCAAGTGTTACAGGCTTAGAAAATTTACTTTTAAATTGAACAGTCACAGCAACGAACCTTCCTGTTTTGTCTGTTTTATCTATATACGACTCTTTAATAACTTTTACTATCCCAACTATCTCTTTTCCAATATTTGAATGATAAAAAAAACAAAGATCTCCTTCCCGCATACTTTTTAAATTCTTTGCGGCCTGATAATTTCTTACACCATCCCAAGGTGCACCTTTAATTCCAGCTTTTTTTTGCAGATCAATTGACCAAACATTTGGTTCAGACTTTAATAACCAATATTTCATTTTAATTTAATAACCTATTGTAACATAATTATAAATTGATAATCTTAAAATATGAGAGAAGCACCATATATATTCGGAAAAATTTACAATCTCGAGCAAGTTAAGGAAATTAACAATACAATAAAGGAAAATTTTATTGAGGGTGACGATAATTATGCAAGAGGTGCAGAAAAAACATCAGAAGTGAAGTTTGTAAGATTTGGGCAAATTCAAAGACACATGGGTCCCTTTTTAGATTTTTGTTATACTTCAAATATAAATTATTTTGGATTTGATCTGCATCCAATCACTTCACAAAAAAGGCTAAATTATAATATTTATAGCACAGGAACTGAATATAACTGGCATATAGATGCAGTTTCAAAACATCCAGTAAGGGATATTAAACTTACAGCTTTGCTTAATTTATCTGAAGAGCCTTATGAAGGAGGAGAATTGCAGCTTTTTAAAACTTTAGTAATAGCTTGTAAAGAATTTAACGAGCCAGGAAGTGCAATTATTTTTCCATCATTTACAAATCATAAAGTTAATAAAGTTACTTCTGGTTCAAGAAATACATTAGCTTTATGGATGTCTGGGCCAAAATTTAGATAAACCAAATTATAATTTTACACCAGCACCTTTAAGAAAAGCTGCATCTTCATCTAAAGGCCATCTTGGTTTTGCTGGATAATCTAAATTATTAAATTGATTTAGTTTAAATTTCTCTAAACCCACCATTGCAATCATTGCTGCATTATCTCCACAAAACTCTATAGGCGGAAAAATACTTTTATAATTATTTTCTTCACATAGATTAATTAACATAGACCTAATTTTTTTATTTGCTGCAACCCCTCCAGCAACAACGAAAATTTTTTCATTATGTTCATTTATTTTTTCAAATTCAGCAAAAGCAATTTTTGTTTTCTTATATAAAATTTCTTCTATTGTTTTTTGAAAAGATGCTGCAAGATCACATTTATCTTGCTCTGATTTAATTGTTTTGCTTATCTTTAACACAGCAGTTTTTAGACCTGCAAAAGAAAGATTACATCCTCCTTTGCTGAAAATTGGTTTTGGTAAATCATATTTTTCTGGATCACCTTTTTTTGCTAAAATTTCTATTTGAGGGCCTCCTGGAAATTCTATTCCTAAAAGTTTTGCGGTTTTATCGAACGCCTCACCTAATGCATCATCAATAGTTGTTCCTAATCTTTTATATTTACCTAGATTTTGAACACTTAAATATTGTGAGTGCCCACCTGAAATTAAAAGAAGTAAATATGGATAATTTAGATTTGTATTTAGTTTTGGACTTAAAGCATGTCCCTCTAAATGATTAACAGCGATAAAGGGTTTATTCATTGCTGTTGCGAAAGCTTTACCAAAACTTAATCCTACTGATAGACACACAATCAACCCAGGACCAGCGGTAGAAGCAACCGCATCTATTTCTTCAATTTTTCTCCCACTTTCATCAAAAGCTTTTTTGACAATCCAATCAATTTTTTCAATATGTGAACGAGCTGCTAGTTCAGGAACTACACCTCCAAATTCCCTATGAACCTCCACTTGGCTAGAAACAATGTTGGATAAAACTACTGGGAATCCCTCTTCATTTTCAGTTATTAAAGAAGCTGCTGTTTCATCACAACTAGACTCTATTCCAAGAATTAAGGGTTTTTTGCTCATTCAAATAGTTTTTAATAATTGTACAATCTTTATACAAGTAAGAAATAATTTTTTATGATAAAAAAAATAATAATTGGATCTAGGGGTAGCAAGCTTGCCTTACTTTATGCTCAACAAGCTAAAGATAAGATTATTGAAAATACCGACCTTGGTAATGAAGATATTTTAATTAAATCAATTACAACTAAAGGTGACGAAGTGCAGGATATAAGATTATCTGAGCTTGGTGGTAAAGGTTTGTTTTCTAGTAATATTGAAAAAGAACTTCAGTTAAAAAATATTGATATTGCGGTTCATGCACTGAAAGATATGCCCGCTAATGAGACCGAAGGATTAAGAACAGATTCTTTTCTTGAAAGAAATGATCCTAGAGAGATTTTAATTACAAAGAACAAAAAAAAACTTAAAGACTTAGGTCAAAAGTCAATTATTGGTACCTCATCATACAGAAGAGAATTTCAAATAAAAAAAATTAGACAAGATTTGAAATGTAAACTAATTAGAGGAAATGTAGATACTAGAATTAGAAAATTAAATGAAGGGATGTATGATGCAATTATTTTGTCTTATGCTGGTATCAAATTTTTAAAAATTGAAAATGAAGTTTCAGAAATTTTTTCAGCTGAAGAAATAATTCCTAGTGCAGGACAAGGCGTAATTGCTCTTCAGTGTAGAGAGAATGATGATGAGACAATTTCTATTTTAAAAAAAATTAATCATGAGGAAACACATAAAAGAGCTCACCTAGAGAGAAATATTTTAAAAGTTTTAGATGGAGATTGTGAAACAGCAATTGGTGCTCATTCAGTGGTTGATGGAGATAAGATTATAGTGGAAGCTGAACTTTTTTCTTTAGATGGTAAACAAAGGTTTTATGAAAAAAAAGTTGGTAATTTGAATGAGTTTAAAGAAATTGGTAAAAAGATTGGAATACTTTTAAAAACAAAATCAAATAATTCCTATAAAAGATAATATGCATATTTTGTTAACTAGACCACTGGAAGATTGTTCTGAAATGATATTAAAATTTAAATCATTAGGACATCAAGTTTCTCATCTTCCATTAATAAGAATTGAAAAGGTTAATTATGAAGAAATTAACTTTTCTGAATATGGTGGAATTGTTTTTACTAGTGCAAATGCAGTAAAATTTTTAAACACAGTAAAATTAGATAAAAATATTAAATGCTTTTGTGTTGGAGACGCTACAGAAAATAATGCAAGAAGTGTTGGTTTTCAAAATACAATTGCAGCTGAAGGAAATGTTACAAATTTAAAGGAGTTAATTATACAAAGTTATGAGTCCAAAAATAAAGAATTACTTTACGTTAGTGGTGAAACAATATCGATTGATTTAGATCAACAGTTATTAAGCGAAGGTTTTAAGGTAAAAAGAATTATTAATTACAGAGTAGATCATAATCAAAAATTTGATGAGAAATTTGTTTATGAATTAAAATTAAATATGCCAGATATGGTATATGTTTACTCTCAAAATAGTGCGTCGAGTTTCTTAAATTTCATAAAGATTTACCAAACTGAAAATTTATGGATGAATACAAATTTGATGTGTATAGGCGAAAAAACCTCGTCAATATTGAACGAAATCAAATGGAAAAAGATTTTTCTTTTTAACCCTGGAGAAGAAGAGTTTTTGTTATATAAAATTTAGAAATGGAATTAATTAATAATTTTTCAGAGATATTTTTATCAGTATGGAATAAAGGAATTCTTGGTGTTGATATTTTTCAAATCTTAATTGGTATTGGAATATTTTTACTATTCTTAATTTTTAGAGGTCTTATTAGCAAATTAGTTATTAAAAAATTAGAAATTATCTCGAAAAGAACAACGAATAAATTAGATGATACTTTTGTTCAATCACTTGTAGGTCCAGCAAGATTTTTACCAATTGTATTAGGATTTTTTATTGCAAGCTACTATATGACTTTCTCTCTAGAAGGAAGAGAAGTGGTTGATACAATTAATAGAACATTGATCACTATTTTAATTTTTTGGATAATTCACCAAATCATAGAACCAATTTCATACATACTCAGTGGTTTAGACAAATTGTTAACAAGAGAACTTATTGGCTGGATAATTAAGTCATTAAAAATTTTAATTTTTATTTTAGGTTTAGCAGCAGTTTTAGAATTGTGGGGGATTAAAATAGGTCCAATCATTGCAGGTCTTGGATTGTTTGGTGTTGCTGTAGCATTAGGGGCACAAGATTTATTCAAAAATTTAATATCAGGAATTTTAGTTTTAGTTGAAAAGAGATTTAAAATTGGAGACTGGATAGCTGTCGAAGGTATTATTGAAGGTGTAGTAGAAAAGATTGGATTTAGATCAACAACAATTAGAAAGTTTGACAAATCTCTTGCAATTATTCCAAATTTTCAATTTGCAGAAAACGCAGTTGTAAATGTAAGTGAAACTTCAAATTGGTTAATCAGTTGGATTATTACACTTCAATATGACACTACGGTAGATCAGTTGAAAAAAATTAGAGATGAAATCGAAAGTCATATTAATTCAAGCGAAGATTATAATACCTCAATTGGTGTT
>CACMRS010000032.1 GCA_902616165.1 uncultured Pelagibacteraceae bacterium | reverse complement strand
CTCCAAAAGGAATGTTTCCAGAAACAGCGACTAATTTTCATAAAAAACAAACTATTGCTAACAAAAAATTTATTAAAATATTTATAACCCAAAAAGGGTTAATGGAAAAATATACGGATAGAGTCATCTTAGGAATGGGATATTTTGAATATTTTTATATGCAACAATTAAAAGAAAATAAAAAATCTCTTGAAACATTTGAACGAAAATATCCAAAAGTAAATGCTGCAACCAAAAAAAATTTAAAAAAATTATATGGATTAAACAAAGCAAAAAAATCAATGAGAGAGGCTCTGGGACTTACTTTAAATGATAGTCCTGAAACAGCAATTAAAAGATATTACACTTTATACAAACTCTTAAATCAGGCCGAAATTAAAACTTTAAATATTTCTAAAGAAGAAAAAAAATTAATAAAAACACACAATAAAATTGCAAAAAATGTTTCCAAATTAAAATCTCTTACTGAAGATAAAACAAATATGAGATTAAGTGAAAAAAAATTTAATAAGGAATACAATAAAATTTTTAAAGCTTTATCCAAGGATTTGAAAAAAAGCAAAGATAACAAGGACTACGAGCTATTAATTTCATTTGTCATAGAAATTGAAAAATTAAGAGATAAAAATATTGAGGTATTATTAAGCGGATACAAAATTATAGAATTTGTACTTCAAAATATTAAAAAAGACAAAATACCAAAAAAATTTGAACAAGATTTATCAAATGCTAATTTTGATGACTTTCAACAAGAAGAATTAGAAATTTTAGGAGCTATAACTAAATCGATGAAACTTAATAAAAATGTTAAGTCAAATGACATTCAGCTACATATATTAAATTTAGAAAATTCTAATATTCCAGTAAATAGATTTTTAAATGTTTATAAGGATGAGCTAAATGTAAAATTAGATACTATAAATCTTATGGTTGCTTCAGCTTCCGAGATGAAAGATTGGAAACTTAGTGATTGGGCTAATGCCTGGAAAAATCCAATTCCAAAATCTATCATTGATAAAGCAGGAATTGAAATAACACTTTCTGAGGATGAAATTGAATCTATAAAAGCACAACTGGCTATAAAAAATTTTAAGGAATTATTAGATTTAGAGGAGTTTAATAATTTAATTAAAAGTAATTCTGATAATTTTTCACAAATTGAAAATGATTTAAATTTAAATACACAGTCATTTGAATTTTCATTTACTCTTGATGATTTCGCTAGGTCTTTTGGTGATACTTATGGATTGGATATTAATAACTATTCAGACTTAACAGATTTAGCAAACGCGCAACACGGAGCTAACTGGTCTGTGGAAGAGTATGCCTCAGCCTATCAAGATAACGTAAATATTATTAATGCACTTCAGTCAGGATCTATAAACTCCTTTGATGCTGGTCAAATTGCAGCTGCTGCTAACAGCAGCCTTCAAGAAGTAGCTGATACTATTAGAGCAGCAACATCTGCTGGTGTTTCAGTAGATCTTGAAGCAACAGCACAAGGTCTAGGTTATAGTAGTTTTGCAGACGCAGTTGCAGCATACAATGCAGAACACGGAACAGATTATACTGTTGATGAAGCAAAAGAGTCTTTAGGACAATAATATGAATAAAGAAAATACAAGTAAACTCTGGAAAATTATTCAGGAAGCTGGCGATTATTTGTTGGGACAATTACCTGACCATCCAAACCATCCTAAAGGAAGAAACCCTTACGCGCATGTTGCCATATGCGTAAAAAATAAATTCAATCTAAGCTACAAAGATATTCCTGATGAAAAATATAATGAAGTTGTTAAGTACATTGAATTTTTAAAACAAAATCCAAGTTAATTATTGTTTTGGAAAATAATCTTTGAGCTCACCTTCTCGGTAAACATCAGCAGTACAACAATGTAAACCTCCGCCAAAAGCATAGGCATCTCTAAGTTCTACTGGTATAACTTCCATTCCTAATTTATCCAATTGTTCAGCTTGATAAGTTTCGCTTTTTTCCACACACACAGTTTTAGGATCTAAAACTAAAACATTCATTGATAGCCAAGTTGAAGAATAACATAATGGAGGCGGTTCGTTATGTGCTGGTTGTGCACTGTCTACAATTTCCCAACCATTATCTTCAAATAATTTTCTTTGTTCTTTAGGAAGTCTTCTTTGTGGGTTATTGATAATTAAACCCTCTTTAATTGGGGTAAAAGTTGCATCAATGTGAATTGGATAAGGATCACCTGGGAAGTTAACTGCATGTACTCTGTGATCTTTATAATGTCTCTTTAGCCAATCAATTCCTTTTAAATTTGTTGTAAATCCATGTTGGACAACTAAATCTTTTCCAAATCTAAGTACGTCCGCCGCATCAAATAATGGTTCTTCTTCAGTGGTTACAAAATATTTTTTTTCAGTCCACTCTAATCTTTTTTGGACACCTATTTTATCTGATAAATAATCCTTTCTATAATCTACATCAGTTAATCTTGGCTTTGGAGCAGACTCGTGTCTCATGTTAGGATCTTGATTATAATAATTTTTTAGAAGTGGTCGGTAACATAAATATTCAAACCAACGACATCTATAACTCATTGTAGCTTCTAAAATTTCGTTTCCTACTGTTAACAAAACATCTCTAGGAGGCATGCAGCCAAACATTGTTTCAGCTTCCCAATCTGGTGTGGATGTTTTTTGATTAAAATCTAGTGGTGTTGGTCGATCAACTTTAATACCTCTTTTTTTAAGCATATTTGAAAAATCATCTAAAAGTTGATTTGCTTTATCGACAGTGTCTTTTGTTCTTGGTCCAAACTGACCTCGCATATCACTGTCTTCTGGAACTTTTGCATCTAATGCTGGTTCAGGCGCTGGTATACAAGTACCATCCGCTCTCCCGACAATTACATGTTTTAACGGATCCCATTCATTCCAACTATTAACAATAGTTTTGTTCTTGCTCATAAAAATTAGTTTTTTATAATATTATGCTCTGGGCCGAAAGGAAATTTTGTAATATTTTCTGCTCCATCTTTACCAATCACTAAAATATCGTGTTCTCTATATCCACCTGCACCAGGATTACCTTCTGGTATCATGATCATTGGCTCCATCGAAACAATCATGTTTTCCTCTAACTCCGTATCAATATCTTCCCTTAATTCTAATCCAGCCTCTCTTCCATAAAAATGTGAAAGCATACCAAATGAATGTCCATAACCAAAAGTTCGATACTGAAGATAACCAAGCTCAGCAAAAAGTTCGTTAAGTTCATGACAAATATCAGAACATTTAACACCTGGTTTAATTAATTCTAATCCACGTTTGTGAACTTTAACATTTGCCTCCCAAGCTTTAAGAGAAGCATCATCAGCATGATCTAAAAATAAAGTTCGCTCTAATGCGGTGTAGTATCCTGAGATCATTGGAAAAGCATTTAAAGACAAAATATCTCCTTTAACTAATTTTCTATTAGTCTTTGGGTTGTGAGCTCCATCTGTATTGATACCAGATTGAAACCATACCCAAGTATCCATGTACTCTGCACCTGGATAACAATTAACAATCTCTCTTTCCATTCTATCTCTTGCTGCTATTGCTACTTCAATCTCTGTATTATCTTCTCTAATATTTTTAACTATCTCTTCACCACCAATGTCAGCAATTCTTGCGCCATTTCTTATGATCTCAATTTCTTCGTTGGATTTAATCATTCTAAGTTTCATTAGATCTTTTGAAACATCTCTAAACACAGAGAAAGTAAAAATAGACCCTATTTTTTCTCGCATATCTAAAGTTACATGATCATTTTCAATTCCAATATTTTTTGGAGGTTCGTCTCTTCCAATGATTGAAACAATGGCTCTTAAAAAATTATCTCTCTTCCAATCAGTATAAATGACGTTATCACAATGAGATCTGCGCCATGGCTGACTTGCATCAATGTTAGCTGAAATTGTTGAAATTTTATTTTGAGTGATCACACATCCGTAAGGTCTACCAAAAGAACAATAAATAAAACCTGTGTAATATGCAACGTTATGCATAGATGTTAAGATAACCATATCAAGACCATATTGGTCCATCACTGATCTAAGTTTACTTACTCGATGGTTATATTCTTTGTCTGTAAAAGGTAATTTTACTTTTTCACCGTTTTTAAGTTCAAAAAAATCTGGTCGTTCCATATTAATTTAATGCTATGTATCTTTTGTTCCATCTCATTATTAAACTATAATAAAATATGGACACGAAAAGAAAGAAACCACCGATTATAGTATTTGTGGATGGTACTTCATTAATTCCAAATAATGGCAGCCAAACCCAAAAAATTCCTCCTACAACTTCGGTTAAAGATAATAGAGTCAATTCTGCTGCTGGTATCGCTTTAGATCCTATTGAATATAAAATCAAACCAAAACAAACTAGTGTCCCGTGCAAAGAAAATAAAGTTCCGTTATAGCTAGATGAAAAGAAAACTAAATTGTTTGATAACATCATAACTGTTGCAAACACAAAACAAAAGAAACCTGCAAAAGCTACAGTTGTGAATTTTGGTGTTTCTTTTCTCCATCTTAGAGTTACAGAAAAAACTGAGAAACCAATTGAAGAAGTTAAACCAAATACAAAACCAATTAATGATTTTTCACCAGTGTTTCCAAGTGCCATAATAATAATACCAACTGTTGCAATTATTATTGATATCCACACATTGAGAGAAATTTTTTCTCTCAAAAATAAAAATGCCAATAATGCTGTAAAAAAAGGCATTGCAGCTAAACAAAGCAAAGTAACTGCAGCGCTAGTATTTGTAATTGAATAAATAAATGTAATCATAGCTATGCCCAATCCAGATCCACCGATTACTCCAGATAAACCTATTTTATAATAGTTTTTGTAAAAATTTTTTCCTTCCTCGAAAAATAAATAAAGATTTAATAAGATGAAAATTGTTAAACCTCTACCAAAAATATACTGCCAAGGTACCAATTGAGGATTATCCATGTATCGAACTACTAGTGGGCCAAACGACCATAATAGACCAGCAAAAAGTACAACAGGAATGGCTATTCTTGGATTTCTTAACTCTAACATATTGAGAAATCTAGTTGTAAATAGAATTTTCTACAACAAAAATACGTTTCTAAACTAAATTTTGATTTGTAAGGTTGGGGAAAAAACAATCAACGATATCTCCCTTTTTAAATTTTGATTTACCAGCTGGTAACAAAACCCAAATATTTGATTTTATAAATGATTTAATTCTAAAAGATTCCTGACCTTTTAAAATTTCAACATTTAGTTTTCCATTTTTAGTTGTGCTTAATTGGCTCTTTACAAATCTTGTGAAATTCTTTTTTTTATCAAATCCATTCTTCAAAATAGCTTTAATTGATTTTTCTTCTGATAATCCTAAAACATTTAAAATATATGGAATTACAAAAAATCTAAAGCATGCGGCTGAGGAAATTGGATTTCCAGGAAGTCCGAATATGGCCTTTTCTTTCCCTTTAATTTTTGCAAACATTATTGGTTTTCCAGGTCTTATTGCAGCACTTTTAAAATAGCTCGATAATTTAAATTTTTTAACAACATCAGGTATAAAATCAAACTTACCTGCAGAAACTGCACCTGACGTAATAATAATATCATCTTTAGATTTAACTAATTTATTTATTTTTTGTTTAAAAATATTTTGATGATTATCTCTTAATATACTTCCACTTTTAAAATTAAATAAAAAGTTTTGATTTAAGTTTTTAATATAGTGTGTGTTAGAATTTCTTACCATCCAAACTGGAATATTGTTTTTATTTGATATTTCGTTTCCAGTTGAAAAAAATAATATATTAATTTTTTTTTTTACCTTAATTTTTTTAATACCTAAACTTTTAAAAGCTAAAATATGATTTGGTTGAACAATTGTATTTTTGTTTATTATAACCTCCCCTTTTTTATAATCTGAACCTGCAAACCGAACGTGACTAAATTTTTTTATTTTTTGGTCAATTAAAATATGTTTTTTATTTGACGAAAAAATTATTTGTTCTATAGGAATAATTGTGTCAAAACCCTTTGGCATAATTCCTCCAGTCATTATTTCAGCAGTATCAAATTTTTTTATCTTTTTTTTTAATGGTTTCATTCCCGCAGCAATTGAACCAATTATTTTAAATTTTTTTGGTAATTTTTTTTTTAATCCATTAGTGTCTTTTGAATTAATTGCGTACCCATCAAATGCAGCATTATCTCCTGCTGGATAATTTATATTAGAATAAACATTGGTAGAAACTACTCTATTTAGAGAATTTACACTGTTTATAGTCTCATCTTTAATTTTAATTTTTGCTTTTTTTAAAATTTTTTTTGATTTTTCGTAACTAATCATTTTTGAGTATTGCTTCAGCTTTTTCTAAATCTTCTTTTGTATTTATATTAAAGAAAGGATCATTTTTTGAAAACTCCATATTAATTATTTTAACTCCAGTATTATTAGCCCACAACTCTACTTTTCTTTCTCCATTGTTCAAATCCTTCTCTAATTTATCTAGTAAATTAATCGACCATAAGCCAAATATATTATGTCGTGTATTGTTTGACTTAATGAAAAATAAATCACTTTCATTGAAATTGATATTTTGAATAAAATCTTTAAATATTTGTCTCTTAAAAAAAGGTGTATCTACAGGGAAAGTTGCTATCCATTTGTAGTCTTTTTGATTTTCTTTTATCCATTTCATAGCTGATAAAACTCCACCTAACGGACCAAGACCTTTTTCAAAATCTTCGATTATTGAAATTTTTTCTGAGTTATGAAAATTAA
>CACMRS010000031.1 GCA_902616165.1 uncultured Pelagibacteraceae bacterium | reverse complement strand
TTATCGATTTTAAATTTCCCAGAACCTGAAAAAGTTAGATTATTATTGTTAAAATTAATTTTTAATTTTTGATTATTAAAATCAATTTTTTTATTAGTTTGCGGGAAGAAAATTTTAAAAAAACCTTGTTCCTTTAAAACTATATTTTTTAAAAACAATTCTGTATCTATACTTAAATCCTTATCTTTTTTATTTATAGTATATTTAATTTCATCTACTTCTTTATTATTTAACTGAATTTGTCCCTCACCATTAATGGATAAATTTTTGTTTTTATAATTTAAATTTAATTTATGATTATCGATTAAAATTATATCATCAACTTCTGGAAAATATTTATTAATTATTTTTAAATTTTTATATTTTAGCTGAGAAATATTTATATCAGAGTTTAAGATAATATTTTTAACTTTAAACTTTTCATTTATTTCCAAAGAAAATTCATTATTTGTTTTAAATTTAGCATCATCAATAATCATATTTTCAGAACTTAAATTTAATAATTTTAATATATTTGAATTTAAACTTGATTGATCGCTTTCGACAATAGCATCAATTAAAAAGCTATTTTTTTTCTTTTTTACGTTAAGTTTTTTAGAAATAAAATTTACTTCTTCTGCTTTAAAATTTATTTTTTCAAATTGATAATTATCTTTTTGAAAATTGAAATTAAAATTTATATTTTTAATATATGTCTTATCTAAAAGATTAATACCTGCGTCTTTTATCAAACCTTCAATGATATAATCATTTTTAAGTTTACCATTTTTATCGATGTTAAAACTCACATCTATAATTACATGACCTTTTTTTACAATTTTTTCTAATATAAATAATTCAGGTTTATTATTTGTTGTCCGAATAAATTTAATTAAATCACTTAATAATATAGACTTAGTTGTTATCTCTATATTTGAAGATGAAATCTTATTTTCTATTAGAGAACCGAGGGAAAATTGTATTTTAATACTTTCTAATGCTAAAGGTCTTTTTGATAAATAAACTGTAGTACCAACTGTTTTTGCATAAATTTTTAGTTTAAAAGGATCTAGGGTTAATTTAATTTTTTTTAAATCTATATCTACATTTTTATTTATTTTTGAAATTCTATTTTTAATTTGATCATTAAATCTATCTGTCTCTATACCAATCGTACTAAGTAAAACTGTCAAAATAACTAACACAAACAAAAGTAGGATAAAATATTTTAAAATGTTACTTTTCATTTAATTTATAAAGTGATTGTTCCAAAAATTCATCTATATCGCCATCTAATACTCTATCTGGACTAGTACTTTCAAAATTAGTTCTATTATCTTTTACAAGTCTATAAGGTTGAAGCACATATGATCTAATTTGGTGGCCCCATCCTATTTCAGATTTAGAACTTTCTGCATTTTGATTTTCTTGTTCTCTTTTTTTAACCTCGTAATCATATAATCTTGCTTTAAGCATATTCATACATGTTTCTTTATTTTTAT
This sequence comes from uncultured Pelagibacteraceae bacterium, assembly GCA_902616165.1. Lineage (GTDB taxonomy): Bacteria > Pseudomonadota > Alphaproteobacteria > Pelagibacterales > Pelagibacteraceae > Pelagibacter. The sequence goes on along the minus strand of CACMRS010000031.1, from coordinate 5,571 downwards.
GTTGAGATCTTTCATTTTGACATTGAACAACTATTTTTGATGGAATATGTGTTATTCTAACTGCACTATCAGTAGTGTTAACATGCTGGCCACCTGCTCCACTTGAACGATAAGTGTCTATTCTCAAATCTTTTTCTAAAATTTCTATGTTTATATTTTCATCTACAACTGGGTAAATCCAAACGCTTGCAAAACTTGTATGTCTTCTTGCCCCAGAGTCGAATGGAGATATTCTTACTAATCTATGTATTCCCGACTCTTTTTTTAACCATCCAAAAACATAATCACCATCTATTTTAATTGTTGCAGACTTTATCCCAGCCTCATCACCTCTATGCTCACTAATCAAACTTGATTTAAAATTTTTCTTATCAGACCATTTTAAATACATTCTTCTTAGCATGTCAGCCCAATCTTGACTTTCTGTACCTCCAGCACCAGCATGTATTTCAATGTAACAATTTAAAGGGTCTGCTTCACTAGATAGAAAACATTTAATTTCATTTTTTTTAACTTCACTTCTTAAGTCTTTTATATTTTGTAGAACTTCTTTTTGAACTTGTAAATTATCTTCTTCAAGCGCCAATTGATTCAAATCATCTAAATCTTTTAATTTTTCAATATTATTATTTAAAGAATTAGTTAAATCTTCATAAAATTTCTTTTCTTTAATTATTCTTTGAGAATTATTTTTATCTTGCCAAAAATTGGCACTCAGCATTTGTGAATTTAAAGACTGCAGTTTTGAATGGATACTGTTTTTTTCAAAGATACTCCTGTATTTTTTGATTTATCTTTTCAACTTCTTCTTTAAAATTTTGATAATTATTATCCATTAGTAAAACTTTAATATATTATTTGAGTCTAATCTATCTGAATTTGTATAAAGTACTTTTCCATCAACAACATTTTCTTTTTTAAAAACCTCAATAATTGTATTCTTTGAGTTAAATTTTGCTTTTTGACCTGTTAAAGGGTCAACAACCATCATCACTGTACCTTTAGCGGCTTTAAATGGTCTTGCATCATATTTGTTAACAGAATCACTTATAAAACTTTTAAATATTGGCAAAGCAGTTTTAGATCCTGTTTCATATTTTCCTAATGGAGTTGGGTTATCTGAACCAACATAAACACCGACTAATAAGTTTGATGTAAAGCCTATAAACCAAGTATCTGTATTTTTATTTGTTGTTCCGGTTTTACCTGCAATATTTAAATTTAAGTCTTTTAATTTTTTGGCTGTACCTCTTTGAACAACTCCTTCTAAAATTGATGTCATTTGAAAAGCTGTTTCTGGAGAAAAAATTTGCCTATAGTTATTTTTAATCTCTGGATAATCGTTGGTTAAATAAGAAATTTGATCACAATTAATGCATTTTCTTTTATCATTGTTAAAAATAGTGTTTCCCTCACTGTCTTGAATCCTATCTATCAGTATTGGTTCAACAAGTTTTCCTCCATTAACAAAAACTGAGTAAGCAGATGTGAGTTTTAATAGAGTTGTTTCAGCTGATCCTAAGGATATAGACAAAAGTTCTTCAGGGTTATCATAAATTTTTAATGCTTTTGCAAAATCAATAATTTTCTTTAAACCAAGGTTTTGAGCTATTCTAACTGTCATTAGATTTCTGGATTTTTCTAATCCTACCCTTAAAGTTGAAGGACCGTAAAATTTCTTTCCGTAATTCTCAGGTTTCCACATTTTTAAATCCTCACCTTGATCTAAAACTAATGGTGCATCTAATACTAAAGAGGTTGGTGTAAAATTATTTTCTAAGGCTAATGCGTAGACAAAGGGTTTAAAAGCAGATCCAGGTTGTCTGTTAGCTTGCGTTACTCGATTAAATTCACTTTTTTTAAAACTAAAACCACCACTTAACGCTAAAACTCTCCCAGTGAACGGGTCCATAACAACAATTCCACCATTTACTTTTGGCAATTGTTGCAAACTATAAATATTGTCTTTAATATTCTTTACATAAATTATATCGCCAGGTTTTAATAATTTTTTAAACTCTTTTTTAGTCCATGAAATACTTTTGTATTCTATAATTCCTATTTTATTATCTTGTAACTCTATTTCTGCTGAAAATTTATTTATTTTTTTTACAATTGCTAATTTCCATTTAATTGTTTTTTCTAATTTATAGTTTTCTAAATCTTTATACCAATCAGAATTATAAATTTTACTAGTAATTGGACCTCTCCACCCTTTTCTTCTATCATATGCTATTAATCCATCTCTTAAAGATTTTGTTGCTATAGTTTGTAAATTTAAATCGATAGGTGTATTTATGTTAAAACCTTGTTTATAAACTTTGTCATAGCTCAAAGTTTCAATTACGCTCTTTCTTACATCTTCAATAAAATATTGAGAATCTTCTAAATAAATTTTTTTATTTTTTTTTAAAATTATTTCCTCTTTTGTAAGTATTTCATACCATTCTGAAGTTAAATAATTGTTATCTAACAAATTTTTTAAAACTAAATTTCTTCTAAATTTTGCTACATTTGGATTTCTATAAGGATTATATCTACTTGGTGCTTTAGGCAAAGCTGCTAATAAAGCAGCTTCTGAATAATTTAAATCTTTAATAGATTTATCAAAATATTCTAAGCTTGCTGCAGCTACACCATATGCTCCACTTCCAAGATAAATTTGGTTTAGATAAAGTTCTAGAATTCTTTCTTTAGACAAAGCTCTTTCTATTCTAAATGCTAGAATTGCTTCCTTAATTTTCCTATTTAAACTTATTTCATTTGTTAATAAAAAGTTTTTCGCTACCTGTTGAGTAATTGTAGATGCTCCCTCCAACCTTTTAGATGATAAAATATTTGAAATATTGTTTATTACAGCTCTGATAACACCTTTCGCATCGACACCTGGATGTTTAAAAAAATTTTTATCTTCAGCAGATAAAAATGCATTAATTACATTTTTTGGAATTGAATTAAATGGAACAAATACTCTTTTTTCTTGTGAAAAATCTGCCACTAAATTACCATTTCCAGAGTAAACTTTACTAGAAACGGGTGGTTTGTAATTTTTAAGAAATTTATAGTCAGGCAAATCATTAGAATAAGTCCACAAGATACTTATTATCAAAATAGCTGATAAAAGAATAAAAGACGTAATCAAAATAAAGATTTTTTTTAAAAATTTATTCATTTTAATTTCATTATATCTTGGAATTTGTTAAAGATATGGCAAATAAATTAAACAAAATTTTAAAAAAAAATTACTAATGAAATTAACATTTACAAAATTATGGAAAAAAATTTATATATTGATGCTTCGCATCCTAACGAAACTAGAGTTGTTCTTAAATCAGGCGAAAATATTGAAGATTACGAATACGAAGGTTTAAAAAATAACTTAATTAAAAATAATATCTATTTAGGAAAAGTAAGTAGAATAGAGCCATCATTACAAGCTGCTTTCATTGATTTTGGAAGAGAAAGACACGGGTTTTTATCTTTTAACGATATTCAATCGGATTATTATCAAATACCAAAAGCGGATTTAGAAAAAATAAAAGAGGAAGAAGAAAAAGCTAGAGAAGAACTTTCAAGAGAAGTTGTAGCTAAAGAAGAAGAAAATATTGCTCAAGGGAAACTAGAAATTGATGATCCTATTGAAAAAATATCAGAAGAAAAAACAGAAGAGATTTTAAATAATAAAGAAAATATTATTGAAAAAGAAAATTTAGTTGATGAAAAAGAAAAAAAAAAAGAGCATAAATTTAAATTTAAAAGATATAAAATTCAGGAAGTAATTAAACCTAATCAAGTAATTCTTGTACAAGTTATCAAAGATGAAAGGGGTCAAAAAGGTGCTGCATTAAGCACTTTTATTTCTATTGCTGGCAAATACATAGTATTAATGCCAAACACTCCAAAAGGAGGAGGTATATCAAGAAAAATATTTAATCCTGCTGATAGAAAAAAAATTAGAACAATTTTAAATGAAATTGAAATACCTAAGGAGATGGGATTAATTGTAAGAACTGCTGGAAGCAATAAAACAAAAAATGAAATAAATAATGATTTAACAACTTTAATTAATACATGGAGTCAGATTAAAGATAATGCAATAAATTCTATAGCTCCCTCATTGATACATCAAGAAAGTGAAATAATAAAAAGAACTCTTAGAGATATGTTTGATGACAATACAAAAAATATAATTGTAGAAGGAAATGAAGGGTACAAGAAAGCACAATCTTTTATGAAAACGATGATGCCCTCTAGTGTTAAAAAAGTGAAAAAATATAGAGGAAAAATTCCATTATTTATCGATGAGAATATTGAACAAAAGCTAAATCAGATTTTTGACTCAGAAATTAAACTTAAATCAGGAGGATATTTAGTTATTAACCCTACAGAAGCTTTAGTTTCTATTGATATAAATTCTGGAAGTTCAATAAAAGGAAAAAATGTTGAAAGCACTGCGTTAGATACCAATATCGAAGCTGCAGAAGAAATTGCAAGACAAATAAAGATAAGAGATTTGTCTGGTTTAATCATTATAGATTTTATTGATATGCTTAGTTATGGAAATAGGAGATTAGTAGAAAGAAAACTTAAAGAAAAATGCAGAACTGATAGAGCAAGGATTCAAATTGGAAGAATAAGTAATTTTGGTCTGTTGGAGATGTCAAGACAAAGACTAAGAGAAAGTGCAATTAAATGGAAAGTTACATTAACAGACGAGTCTTTTGCTCAAAAACTTTTAAAAATCGTTGAATTAAAAGCTATAATTAACAAAGCAAAATTTGTTGAATTAAAAGTTTGTGAAAAAATTTCAGATTTTCTTAAAGAAAATTTTGTTAATGACTTAACTTATTTTGAAAAAAAAAATAAAATGAAAATAGATATTATTAGTGACAATTCTTTAATTATACCTGAGTACATTATAGATATTAAAAATAAATCAAAAAAAACAATTGAGCTAATAGAATATTACGAAAAATTAAAAAATTTAAATATCCAAAATAAAGAAAATAAAATTTCAGAAAAAAATGAAAATAAAAAAATAAACAAAAAAACTTATAAGAAAAAAAAATATTATAAAAAAATTAAATAATCCCTTTTGATGGAGATGATGGGTTACCCATTAAAATTTTATCTATTCTTCCTGACTTAAAAGATTGTCTTCCAGCAATTACTGCATTTTTAAATGCAAGCGCCATATCAAAAGGTTTTTTGGCTTTTGCAATTGCTGTATTAACAAGTACTCCATCACATCCTAGCTCCATTGCAATTGTTGCGTCGGATGCTTGACCTAAACCAGCGTCAATAATTAATGGAAGTTTGGTTTGTTTTCTAATTATTTGAATATTGATTTTGTTTTGAATGCCTAGTCCTGATCCAATTGGTGCAGCTAAGGGCATAATTGCGTCAGCACCTGAATTCTCTAAACGCTTAGCCATTAAAGGATCATCATTGCAATAAACCATTACCTTAAAACCCTCTTTAGCTAAAACTTCTGTTGATTTTAAAGTTTCTATCATGTCAGGAAATAAATTTTTTTTATCTCCTAAAACTTCTAATTTAACTAATTTCCAA
>CACMRS010000030.1 GCA_902616165.1 uncultured Pelagibacteraceae bacterium | reverse complement strand
TAAAAGATTAATTGGAGAGTGCTATAAAAGAAATTTAAATCTGAATTCTTGGTTAGTTTCAAACGGTTATGCAGTAGCTTATAGAAAATACTCAAAAAAATATATATCGAACGAAATTAATGCTAAAAATGAAAAAAAAGGTCTTTGGCAAGGTAAATTTGAAATGCCATGGGACTTTAGAAGAAAAAAATAAGCTTATAATCTTGAGGCACAGTCTTCAATCCAAGAACAAAGATGTTCAGCAAAAGATCTTCTAACAAATAGATTTACAATATTTTCATCTTTATGGTGTAGAATTACATCTATATGATTTAAAACAGTTTGAGTAGTTGAACCTTTTTTTTCTTTAAATAAATTAAAATTAAATGGAGATCCTGCTGAAAAGATTTCATAAATATTATCCCCTTTAAGTTCTAATTGAACAAATTGATCTGTTACATCAACGACAGCACCTAAAGTAGTTTTTGAAATACTATTAAATAACATTTCTTGTAGTTCGTATTTGTTGGTGTCTTTGCTTACAAGTTCATTAGAAAATATCATCCATTCATCTGGACTAAGCCACATTGCTGTTAATTTATCACTTGTTGTTGATGTGTTTGCTTCTGTAGGTAAGATCATATTAAGATTTTTACCAATGTTTGTTAGAAACTCTCTTTTTTTACCTCTTAAATTAATTTTCATTACCGGAGAGATTTCTTTTACAGAAATACTTCCTTGATTGATTTCATTTTTTATAACTGAATTATAGTTAAGCATTTAATCTCTCATTTTTCTCATCGTAAAAGATTGGATTAGCAACTGTGACGTTAATATTTTTGTTTTCCATTGGAACAAAAAGTTTTTTTCCCATCATATCTTTTCCACCTCTGACAACTGCAAGTGCAATTGATTTGTTTAGATTGGGACTGAAATAACTTGAAGTTACGTGTCCTAGCATTTCAATTGGACTTTGATTTAAATCAGAAACTATTTGTGCACCTTCTTCTAAAACTATGCTTGGATCATCTGTTAATAATCCCACTAATTGTTTTCTATCTTCTTTCATTGTATCAGATCTATAAAGGGATCTTTTCCCTATGAAATCATATTTCTTCTTACTGACTATCCAATTCATTTGAAGATCGATAGGGGTCATTGTTCCGTCAGTATCTTGACCAACAATAATAAAACCTTTTTCTGCCCTTAATAAGTGCATTGTTTCAGTTCCATAAGGAGTAATATTAAATTCTTTACCTGCTTCTATGCATTTTTCCCATAAATCTTTTCCATAGCCTGCATGAACATTTATTTCGTAACTATGTTCTCCAGTAAAACTAATTCTCATTATTCTGCATTGGATATTTCCAATGTTCGCTTCTTTGAATGACATGTGAGGAAAATTTCCATCTGATAAATCTAAATCAGGAATAATTTTTTTAAGAATTTTTTTACTATTAGGACCACATAAACTTACAGTAGCATAATGATCTGTTACAGAGGTTAAGTAAACATCAAGTTCAGGCCATTCTGTTTGAAGATAGTCTTCAAGTTTACTTAGCACATTTGCTGCTCCACCAGTTGTTGTTGTCATGAGGTAATGATTTTCACCTAATCTTGTTGTAACTCCATCATCATAAACCATACCATCCTCATTTAGCATTAGGCCATATCTACATTTCCCTATAGCCAATTTTGACCAAGCATTTGTATAAACTCTATTTAAAAATTCTGAAGCATCACTACCTTGAATATCAATTTTACCAAGAGTAGAGGCATCTAATATACCAGCACTTTCTCTAGCAGCTTTACTTTCTCTTTGTACTGCTTGATGCATAGTTTCTCCGTTAACAGGGTAGTACCATGCTCTCTTCCATTGACCGACATTTTCAAATTCAGCTTTATTTCCAACATGCCAATCATTCATTGGTGTTCTTCTAAAAATATCAAAAAACTTTCCTACATTTCGACCTACAATAGTTCCAAATGTTAATGGTGTATAAGGAGGTCTAAAAGTAGTGGTCCCTAATTCACCCATTTTAACTCCAGCTGTATCTGCAATTATGCCTAACGCATGCATATTTCCTAGTTTACCTTGATCAGTTCCCATTCCAGTAGTTGTATATCTCTTAACATGCTCAATAGATCTAAAACCTTCTCTTAATGCCAATTTGATATCATTAGCAGTAGCATCGTTTTGATAATCTACAAATGGTTTAGTTTTTCCCAAAGGTTTATCAGAAGGAAGTAACCAAATATTTCTTTTTGAATTTTCCTGATCAATCTCAACTTTAATATTATCTAAATCCGTTTCTTCAATATTTAGAGTATCTTTAAGCTTATGATTTAAATTTTTAATGATTTCATCAATTTTAAAATCTCCACCACAAGATCCTACACTTATTTGTTCAGATGTATTCTGATTTGGTATGAAAACTTTTTTTTCTTCATCAAATTTAAGTTTACTTCCTGATTGTGTATATAAATGTACAGCAGGTGTCCAACCACCAGCAACTCCCAAGCAATCACATGAAATAGAAATTTTACCTCCAGTCACTGAAGTACCATCATTAGATAGTTTCATGATTGAAACACTATTTAGTCTTTTATAACCAGCAGTATCAACAACTGAGTGTGACCAATAAATTTTAATACCTGTCTCTTTTACCTTTTTAACAATTTTACTTCCGGAGTGTTCTCTTATATCAATAATTGCTTCAACATTTATACCTTTGTTATATAGTGACAAAGCACTTTCGTAAGCGCTATCATTATTAGTAAAGAAAACATTTCTACTACCACATACAACTCCATAAAATTCGCTGTATTTTTTAACAGCAGATGAAAGCATTATTCCTGGTCTATCATTATTATTAAATATTAAGGGTCTTTCTAATGCACCTGTGGCCAAAATAACTTTCTTAGCTCTAATTTTAAGAAGTCTTTGTCTAATTTTATTTGTTTTATCTTTCGCCTCTAAATGATCAGTCAGATTTTCTCTAGCCAATAGATAATTATATTGATGGTAAGCTGCCACACTTGTTCTAGTTTTTATTTCTAGATTTTTAATATCTTTGAGTTCTTCTATTTCTTTATTTAACCACTCTGAAGGTACCTTATTATTAATTTTGTTAAATTCACTATTTTCATAAATAGTTGATCCACCTAGTTCATTTTTTTCATCAACTAACAACGTTTTAAAATTATTTTTAGCTGCATTCTTTGCCGCTAGTATTCCCGATATACCTGCGCCTACAACCAATACATCGCAGTGAATGTTTCGGTGGTCATAAATGTCAGGGTCTCTTGATGTTGGTGATTTTCCTAAACCAGCTGAGTGTCGTATGAAAAATTCATATTTCTTCCAGAAACTAGCAGGCCACATAAATGTTTTGTAATAAAAACCTGCTGGAAAAAAAGGGGAGAGAAAATTGTTTATTCCACCAATATCAAATTCTACACTTGGCCAACAATTTTGACTGGATGCCTCTAAACCCTCGTAAATCTCGACTTCTGTTGCTCTAACATTAGGTTCTGTTCTGTTTGTACCAGGGTTTATTTGAACTATAGCATTTGGTTCTTCGGAACCAGACGTCATAATTCCTCTTGGTCTATGATATTTAAAACTTCTTCCTACTAAATGAACATTATTTGCAAGTAATGCTGAGGCTAAAGTATCACCTTTGAAACCGTGGTAAGTTTTGCCATTAAATTTAAAGGAAATTCTATTAGTTTCATCAATATACTCACTAGATTTTACTCTTAAGTTTTTAGTCATTTTATCGAGTGGGTGGTTTTTCACCCATTTTGTAAATTGCTTTTATTTCATCATTTGACGTATCTCTAACCATATTAAACCATTTACGACATCCATGTGTGTGGTTCCATCTTTCAAATTGCACACCTTTAATATTTTTTCTCATAAATAAATATTCTGCCCATTCATCATCACTTAATTCTGTTGGTTGCTTAGGTCTTTCAATGTGAGCTTCACCACCAGCTTTAAATTCTTGCTGATCTCGTTCTCCACAGTATGGACAGTTTATTAAAAACATTAATGGGCAACCGCTGCAGCCCCATGTTCATCAACAAGGTCTCCGCTTACAAATCTATTTAAATTAAATGCAGCATTAAGTTTGTGTGGTTCATCATTTGCAATAGTATGTGCAAACAAATCTCCAGATCCAGGAGTTGCTTTAAATCCACCAGTACCCCAACCACAATTAAAGTATAAACCTTTAACTGAAGTTTTACTTAAAATTGGACTGGCATCAGGACAAATATCTACTATTCCTCCCCATTGTCTTAACATTCTCATCCTACTAAAAATTGGATATAATTCTAAAATTGCATTTAATGTTCCTTCAACTATTTGATGACTTCCTTTTTGAGTGTAAGAAACATAATCATCTGTTCCAGCACCAATCACCAGCTCTCCTTTATCAGATTGACTGACATATGCATGTACTGCATTAGACATCACAACAGTATCAATAATTGGTTTTACTGGCTCAGAAACTAAAGCTTGTAAAGGTTTACTTTCAAGTGGAAGTCTTAGACCTGCCATATTAGCTATCACACTAGAATGACCAGCTGCAACAACTCCAATTTTTTTAGTTTTAATAAATCCTTTAGTTGTTTCTATTCCCTCAACACTATCTCCATTTCTTTTTATTCCTTTTACTTCACAATTTTGGACAATATCAACACCCATTGCATCCGCACCTCTAGCATATCCCCAAGCAACTGCATCATGTCTTGCTGTACCTGCTCTACGTTGTAAAGTTCCTCCTAAAACAGGGTATCTAATATCTGGTGATGTATTTATAATTGGACAAAATTTTTTAACTTCTTCAGTGCTCAAGTAGACTGCGTCAATTCCATTTAATCTATTAGCATGTGTTCGTCTTTTTAAATCTCTAACATCCTGCAAATTATGTGCAAGGTTCATTACACCTCTTTGACTAAACATTACATTATAGTTTAGTTCTTGAGATAAACTTTCCCAAATTTTTAATGCATGATCATACAGTCCTGCACTTGCGTCCCATAAATAATTTGATCTAATAATTGTCGTGTTACGTCCGGTATTTCCTCCACCAATCCAACCTTTCTCGACTACAGCAATATTATTCATATTGTGTTTTTTTGCTAAATAGTAGGCTGTTGCTAATCCATGGCCACCACCACCAACAATAACTGCATCGTACTCCTTTTTAGGAGTAGGATCTTTCCACGCTCTTTGCCAATTTTCATGATATGAAAGAGCATTTTTAATTAACGAAAATACTGAGTACTTATTTCTCATAATAATTGAATAATTACTTTATATATATTGAATTTTCAATACAATCGCTTAATACACAATGTCATATGGAAGAGTGGGTGAGAGGCTGAAACCAGTCGTTTGCTAAATGACCGTGCGAGGAAACTTGTACCGAGGGTTCGAATCCCTCCTCTTCCGCCATTAAAATAGAGGTTGATCTATAAAAAAGTTTTTCATGGTAACAGGACGTTGTTCTAAAATATATCTATAGACATTATAATTTTCCATTACACGCTGAACGTAATTTCTTGTTTCTCTAAATTTTATCAATTCAACCCAATCAACATAATCAACTTGTTTTTTTTGTGGATCTTTATTTATTTTTTTCCAATATTTAACTCTATTGGGGCCAGCATTATAAGCAGCTACTGCAAAAGGGTAAGCACCATCATATTGGAGAATTAAACCTGCAATATAATGTGATCCTAAATTAATATTATATTCCGGATCAGTGGTTAATCTTGATTTTGAATAAGGAAGTTTGGCTTGTTTTGAAACTAATTTTGCTGTGTATGGCATCAATTGCATTAATCCTTTTGCACCAGCATGACTGTTAGCTTCCAAATCAAATTCACTTTCTTGTCTAATTATAGATAAGATCAAAGCACTTTCTGGAATTTTTCTTTTATTAATATATTTAGGAGTACTAATTATTGGGTAGTTATATTTATTATGAAATCTTTTTTGATAAGAAGCAATTTTTGAAACCTGAATAGCAAAATCATATCTGTTTATACTCGTAGCTAATTCTGCAGCCAAAACTTCACTACCTTTAGCTATATTATCATTAGCTAAATGTCTTAAAATATGTTTTGTATACTTATCTTTCTTAAGTTCATGTAGAAGATAAGAAATTTTTACAAGCTCTTTGTTAAAAAATTGAATTCTATATTTTGGATCAATTTCCATGTCTTTATCTAACTCAAATTTTCCTTTTGGATTTAATTTCAAAAAAGCTAGCTGACCATAGTAAGTAGTAAGATATTTTGTGGCTTCAATGTACCAATTATTTGATTTTTCTCTTTCGCCCATTTTTTCATATGCTCTTCCAAGCCAATAGGCACCTCTAGACAAGCTTATTGGATAACTAACATTTTCATAAAAATTTTTAAAATGATCTTTAGCAGTCATTGGATCATTTAAAAAACTTAATGCTATCCAGCCACTCATCCATTCTGCAGCAGCATATTCAGACCCTTCACTCATTCCATGATTGCTTGAAATTTTATATGAAATTTCATATTTCTTTTTATAAATCAATGCTCTTGAGATAATTTCTCTTTCTTTCCACCATTTGTCAGGTCTAACTAAATACTCTTTATCATTTCTTATCTTTAATAAGATTTCAGCTGAAGAGTCTACACGTCCTTTTTTTCTTCTCCATTTCAATCGATCATAGTTTAATCCTGCATCATTCTTAAATTTTTGTGGAACATTGGCTATGGCTTGGTCAACACCATAGCCTTTACTCATTAAAAGATGTCTTGCATTATATAAAAGTTCGTAATCTTTTGGCAGATATCTTATTAATCTTTGTAAATCCCAACGATCTCCGTTCCAAGCTAAATAATCAGCTCGTTTAATATAGTCATTTGCATTTAAATATTTTTTATATTTTTTTCTAAAATATTTTAATTCATTTTTAGATAAATCTGCTGTGATCCAACCTTCTTTAATTAGATTTGTACCTTTATTTTTGTCTCCAATTAAAATGTGACTTTCTCCAAGTATCATTTTTCCATAACCACTTAATGGATCATTTTCCCCAAACCATTTTATTATTTTTTTAGGTGAAACACTTTCTATGGATAGTTTATGTTCAGCAAGATATTTAACTCTGCTTATTCTAGGATAATCTGAATTTTTATTTAAAAAAACCTGATAATCATAAAAGGATGCCTGGTTACCAGAAGTTAAAAGATGTCTCCATTGTATAAAATTATAAATAGATTTGTCTTTTGCTTTTTTTGCTATTTTAAGTGCAGATGACCATTTGCTTTTCTGCATTTCTGAAATGGCTTTTTTAGCTAATCCAAAGTCTTTTTTACTATAATATCTTGAAATCTTAATATTTTTAGCTGTGCTAGTGCCAGCTATAGTTGGTTTTTTTCTCGGTATTTTAAAACTTAATTTTTTTTCTTTTAAAACCAACTCTTTTTTAACAATCACTTCTTCGATTTTAATATCTTTGGTTTTCGAGGGCTTCT
>CACMRS010000029.1 GCA_902616165.1 uncultured Pelagibacteraceae bacterium | reverse complement strand
ATTTTTTGGTCAATAATTATGTCCATGTATATTGGAATGGTAATTTTATTGATATTAAATTTACCACTCATTCCCTATATTGCTAGAATTCTTGCGGTTCCTAAAAATTATTTAATTCCTCTTATTTTATTTTTCTCTGTTACTGGGATTTACGTAATGTCATTTAACAATTTTGATATTTATTTAATGATTGGGATAGCTGTAGTAGCAACTTTTTTAAGATTATATGATTTTCCGATGCCACCTTTGATATTAGCTTTTGTACTTGGTGGATTAATGGAAGAAAATCTTAGAAGGTCATTATTATTAAGCAATGGTTCGTGGGAATTTTTGTGGGACAGAACATTAACTGCATGTATCCTAGCAACTACAATTTTAATTGTAGTTTGGCATATTTACAAAACCTTTAAGAGGAAAAATTAAGATTTAATATCTATACGTTTTCTAATAATTTCTTTATCAAGTCTCATTTCACGATATGACATGATTAAAACACCTAAAAATATAACACTAGCACCAATCCAAGTGAAGAGATCAGGTGTTTCACTAAAAACATAATATCCAATTAAAGAAGCAAAAACTAAACTTAGAAACGAGTATGGTTGTGTCATACTAACATCTACTAATTTGTACGCGTGATTTATGCAAAGATGTAACAATGTACCAAATAAACCTGCAAAAAATAAATAAATCAAAGTTTGAAAACTAGGTGTTTGCCAATAGAACAACGCAATAATGAAACTAAAAATTGTCATATACGTGTATCCATAAGATAAAATCGTAATCGAACTATCATCTTTTGCGATAGTTTTTGTAATTATAATCACTATTGACCACATAAAAGATGATGCTAGTGCCATATAAACTCCAAGAGAAATTTCAATTATCCCTGGTCTTAAAATTATTAACATTCCTATAAATCCTAAAACCAGTGCAAAACTCCTGTATATGTAAATTTTTTCTCCTAGAAACAAAACTGCCAATATTGTTACTATGAAAGGAACAACAAAAGATATCGCTGTTGCTTTTTCAATTGGCATCATTACTAAAGCTGAAAAATATAATAGCATTGAAGGTAAATTTAAAACTGCTCTTAAAAAATGTTTCTTGTGATGATTGGTTTTAAAAACTGTAAATTTAGATTTTAATATGTAAGGCAAAATAATTAGAAAACCAAATAAAAATCTAAAAAAACCTGCAACATAAACATTAACTTCTTCTTGTGCTAATTTTAAAAAGGTTAACATTAATGTTCCACAAAAAACTGAGATGATAATTAAAAAAATCGCTAATTTATTATTTGAAATCAATTTAATATCTTTTTATATTCTTCAATTATTTTTGACCATTGAAATTTATTTACAAATTCTTTAGCATTTTTTCCAAGCTCTAAATATTTTTTATTTTCCAGCAACGAGTTAATGGAAGAATAAATATCATCAAGATTATTTCCATCACATATTAAACCAGTTTTTCCATGATCAATTGCATCTGCAGCACCGCCATCTTTACCACCAATTGATGGAATAGCATACTGTGCAGCTTCAACATAAGCTATACCAAAACCCTCAACTGATTTTTTATGAATTATAGATGGCATAACAAAGATATTAGATTTAGAAACTAAAGCATTTTTCAAATCATTGCTTATATCTCTGAAAAACATAACCTGAGCTTCAAGGTCTAGTTCCTTCACCAGTTTCTTAATATTTTCCTCTTCTTCTCCATATCCAACACAAACATAAACAACGTCTGGATAAATTTGTTTTAAATTTCTCAAAGCCATTATAATTTTTTCATGATTTTTACGTTTATCAAATCTTGAAACTGTAATTAATCTTGGATTTTTAACTTTAAGTATACTTTCAACTTTATCTAAAGTTTTTTTATTTAACTGCTGAGCTGGGTCCACACCACAATTAATCACAACAATTTTATTTTCAATCACACCACAATTTATGGCAAGATTTTTTGTATATTGGGAATTAGCAATCACTTTTTCAACACTGTTTAATACTTTTAATATTCTTTTATTTTGACCAGAATTTTTTGGGTGGTTTATTTCCTTTCCATGAATTAAACAGTATTTTTTCTTAGATGTTTTAATAAGCTCTAAACTTTTCCAGTGATCAGCAATGACTCCATCTACTTTATTTTTTTTAATGTATTCGTTAATTAATTGTGCTTTCCTATATTTTCTTAGTAATTTAATTCCACCAACTCTTTCGATAGAGAAAGAAGCTTGTTCATCAAATTCTTTGTGGTCTTCTATATAGTCTGCAAAAACTTTAATCATAAAGTTTTTTGATAATTCTTTTGATAAACCCCATATCAAACTTTGCATACCACCAAGCTCAGGTGGAAATGATCTAGTTACAATTAGATACATCAATCATACTTCCATTTAATACCACATCCCGCACTTGGCATTTGATCCTTAGGCCCTTTTCCAGTTTTAGCTATTTGTTTCATAGCTGTTAGTAGATCACTTTCTCCATCTTTAACTGGAATGAATTTTTTAAGTTCTCTTAATCGTCCTCTGTATTGAAGTTCTAAATTTTTATTATAGCCAAAAAAATCTGGAGTACATACAGCATTATATGCTTTAGCAATTTCTTGAGTTTCATCATGTAAGTAAGGAAAATTAAAATGATTTTTATTTGAAAATTTGATCATGTTTTCAAATGAGTCTTCTGGATAATTTAAAAAATCGTTTGAGCATATAGCAACAGTGTTGATACCAATTTTTTTCAACTCACTACAATCCTCAACCAATTCTTTCGTAATAGCTTTTACATATGGACAATGATTACAAATGAACATTATCAAAGTTCCATTTTCACCTTTGATATCAATTAAGGATAGAACTTTATTATCAGTAGATTTTAATTCAAATGGAATAGCTTTTTGACCAAAATCACATATTGGAGTTTGTATCGGCATAATGTAAAATATATAGATTATGTTTTATGATTTAAAAGATAAAAAACCAAAAAACTCTGGCGAAAATTGGGTAGCTCCAAATGCAATCGTAATAGGGGATGTTACTTTAGAAAAAAATACAAGTATATGGTTTAATGCAGTCCTTAGAGGAGATATCGAAAATATTCATATTGGTGTAGGATCAAATGTTCAAGATGGAAGCATATTACATACAGACCCAGGCTGCCCATTAAAAGTAGGAAAAAATGTGACTGTAGGACATTTAGTTATGCTTCATGGGTGCACCATCGGTGATAATAGTTTAATTGGAATTGGAGCTGTTATCCTTAATAAAGCAAATATCGGAAAAAATTGTATTATTGGAGCCAAAGCCCTAATTACAGAAAATAAAGTCATTCCTGATAATTCTTTAGTTGTTGGATCTCCAGGTAAAGTTATTAGAGAAGTGACACAGGAAGAAAAAAAAGCAGTATTTGAAAATACAAAACATTATCAAGATAATTGGAAAAAATATTCTAAATCAATTTTTTAAAGGAGGTAAATGTCAGCAGGATACGTAATAGCTCAATTAAAAGTAACTAATCCTGAAAATTATAAATTATATGTTAAAACAGTTACACCACTCATAAAAAAATTTGGTGGAGAATTTTTGGTAAGAGCTGGTGAATTTCAAATTTTTGATGGAGAAACAAAATTTCCTAGAATTATTATTCTAAAATTCCCTTCATATGAAAAAGCATTAGAATGGTATAATTCTGATGAGTACAAACCGATCAAGCAAATAAGACTAGATAATTCTGAAGGTACAAATATAATAATCAAAGGTGTATGAGAAAAATTTTTATAATTTTATTTTTATTTATTTTATCAACTACTTCTGTAAAAAGTAACAATCACCAAATCAAAAGAGAAGGTTTTCTCTCTAAAGATTTTAAAATTACAAAACTATCTACAATAGAAAATGCAGAAAATAAAATAATACTAATTAACAATCATGGTCAAAATACCAATGATGGAAAACAAAAAGGGTGCACCTCGATTGATCAAATAAGAAATCGCGTATCTCTAATAGATGAAAAAGTTAAAGGTAAATCAATTGTCCTTTATAATCTATGTGCTGGTCACATCGAAGGGGATATGGGTATGAAATGGTGGATATCAAAAAAACCGTATGTAGGTAAACATAAACTTGAAAAGAGAGTAGAGCAAAATCTTGAATTAATCGACAAGTTGGTATCCTTAGGTGTACCGAGAAAACAAATATTTGTTACAGGACATTCATGCGGAGGATTAACAACTTTGTTATTTTTCTCTCGTTATCCTGAAAAAGCTGGAGGTGGTATAGCTTATGCTCCTGCTTGTTTTGGTAAAATAAGCAAAAAGTATAAAGCAAAAAAAATAGGTTCAGAAGCAGCTTTAGCAAAATTTAAAAAAAAGAAACCTGCTCAATCTGATCTAAGGGACAAATTAAACAGTGAAATTTTAAATCAACTTAAAACCCCATTGTTAGTGTTTACGCATCCGAAGGATACTTATGAAGGTCTAACATCTGATTGGTTAGAAAATATTAATGGATTGAATAGAATAATTATATCAGAAGATTATAAGATTAATGGAAAGAAGTGCTTCAAAAAAGGTAAACTTGCAACTGATAAATTTCCTGTGAAGGATGGTCATGAAATGGATCAAGCCACATGTTTTCAGGAGTATAACCCAGAGATTTTAAACTATATAAAGTCAAGGATATAAATTAATTAGTTTATGAAAAAAATATTTACTTTTTAAATCTAATTTTTATGACTACTTTTTAATGATTATCTGGTTATCAAGTTATCCGAAAAGCGGAAATACATGGTTAAGAGTGCTTCTTACAAATTATTTATTTTCTGAAGAAAAAGTATTTTCCAATTTGAATTATATTAAAGAATTTCCAAAAAAAAATTTTTTTAAAGATTTAGATGAAGAAACAAATTCTGTTCTTCCGGGATTAGATCTCTATAAATATTTTATATTATCTCAAGATAGATTAAACCTTAATAATAAAATTAATTTTCTTAAAACTCATAGTATTTGTGGCACTATAAATAACTATAAATTTACAAATAAAGAAAATACTTTAGGTTTTATTTATATAGTCAGAGATCCTAGATCAGTAGCTATATCTTATGCGCATCATAGCAATCTTTCTTATGAAAAAACCGCAGAAGTGATAACAAATGATAATCATATAGTTTTTGATAAAGATAAAATTGTTACTGCAAGATCCTCTTGGAAAATGAATTATTTATCATGGACTAAATCACCCTATCCAAGAATCATAATAAAATATGAAGACCTTCACAATGATGCTTTTGAAAATTTTAAAAAAATCTTAATTTTTGTAAATACATTTATGAAAATAGAAATAGATGAAAATAAAATTCATAAAACTATCGAAAAATGCAGTTTTGATAACTTAAAGCGTGAAGAAGAAAATTTTGGATTTTATGAAAGAATGGGAAAGGATAATTTTTTTAGAAAAGGTTTGGTTGATGAATGGAAATCTAAATTATCTTCAAAATCGATTAAATTGATTGAAGATAAATTTAAGAGTGAAATGATAGAATTAAACTATTTATAAATTTATCTTTCAATATTCTTAGATTTTTACCAAGTTATGAAAGGGCTTTAGAATGATACAATTCTGAAGAGTGCAAACTAATAAAACAAATAAAACTAGATAATTCTGAAGGGACAAATATAATTATTAAAGGTTTATGAGAAAAATATTTTTAGTTTTAATCGCTTTGGTTTTTTATTCTACATCAGTAGTTGCTGTTGAAAAATTTAAGTTCAAATATAACTTGCATGAAAATTTACCAAAGAAATGGATTACAGAATTCAATAATATAATGAATATTGTTCAAGAAGTTATGCCTATAAATGAGAACACTAACCATTGGGTCAAGAATAATATGACATTAATGAACATGAAACAGGGCTATGGAATGGACATTTATGCATGGAAAAGTACAAAAAATCCTTTTCCGGAAAAGCGTGCTAATATGAAGTACTCAGGTCTTGAAGGAATTAATTCACCTGCACCATGGGTGCAACTAGATATATACCCAAATGATTTGAAAAGTTCAGTAAATAAAATTCGTACTTACTCTGTTATTGTTCATGAGTATTTTCATGTTTATCAAAGAGCACTTTCTCATGACAAAATTTTAGATAGAAATTCTCCAAAATGGTTATTTGAGGGGGGTGCTAAAGTTTTAGAGGAGATTTATTTAAGGCAATATTATAAAAAATACCTTTTAAAGAATGATCTTAAGCAAAGTGATAATTGGAGTATTAAAAGGGTTTCCAAAGAACCTAAATTATATGAAAAATATAATACATCACCACAAAAAAAAGGGTTTGATAACAATTACTCAGGCTCTGCATTCATAGTACTGGCTCTAGTTAACGAGTTAAAAAAAAATAATATTTCTGAAGAAAAAGCATTTGAGTTGGTTTTTAGAGAATTCTGGATACAGAGGGGTAAGCAACCCCAGGGCTGGAATTGGCAACCATCTTTTCAAAATACTTTTGGAATGACTGTACCTGAATTTTACGAAAGATTAAGTAAATACAAAAGAAAAGATCTAAAAAAAATACTCCCAAGTAAGACATTAAAGATACAGGATATTTTTAGTTAATGAAAAAACTTTTAGTAATATTAATAATTTCTTTAATTTCTCAATTATCTCAAGCAAACGAAAGATTTATACCACTTGAATTATTCACAGGTGGGGAAATTCGTGATGATACAGAAATTAAATTTACAAAAGCCAATTTGGTTTTTGGAGATAAGAAAAGAAAAAAAATAGTAGGACCTGAAGATTGGAAAAATCCAAATACAGGTAAGATAATTAAAGTTTATAAAAGAACAAGAAAAGGTCAAAGTGGAGTAAAAACCCAACTTTTTACTGTTACAAATGATGGACAATGTGTTGGAAGAGTTTGGGATAGCAGGCGTGGTGGAAGAATAATTGTAAATGGATGTAAATTTCCTTTGGGTGTTTGGAAACAAGGTGAAAAAAGAACATTTAACGGATCTTCTGGAGGAAAGACAAGAAAAATTGAATTAACTATTTTAAAACTAGGAAAAAAACAAAAAGATAAAATAAAATTTAATTGGAAACTTTACGATGGAGCTGGAAAATTAATGGATGACAATGATTATACATTTTCTACTGGCAGAGCAATGACAAAACTTAATGATAAAAAAATATCAAAATGAAAAAAATAGTAAGTTATTTAATTAAATAAGAGATCGTTAATCGAATAAACTATCAAACCAATAATTATTATAAGTAAAATTAAAAAAGATAATTGCCCACTTAACTTTGATTTAATTTTGGTTTTACCTTCTTTAAATTTTTTAAAATGAATACTGCCAAATCTCATTACAGCTAAACCTAAAATAATAAGAAATGCTGTAAATATATATCCAGTAACCATCTATGGAACTAACCAAGTGTCTTTATTATTTTCCAAATTAAATTTTGCTCTTCGATGACCCTTAGCTGCTAAATAAAGCCACTCTATAGATTTAATTTTACACTGAATTACAGTAAAGTTTTTATAACCTTCTTCACTTTGCTCTTTTGTATAATCAAAATTGTCTAACTCTGGTTTTAGTCCAGAGGTTGGTAGATCTGACTCAGTTCCAGGTCCATTATCGACTAAATAACATTTTCTACTTATATGCTGGGTTTTTGACCAAGATTCTTTTGTTACATCATTATTGTGATTAATTATGCATTCTACTTTTAATCTTACCTGTATTTTTTCATCTTTGTCGTAAAACAACATTGCAGCGTTTTTATTTGCTTTCAATTTTTCAATTTTATCTGATCGAATGTC
>CACMRS010000028.1 GCA_902616165.1 uncultured Pelagibacteraceae bacterium | reverse complement strand
TTAGAGTGCAAACCACTTGAAGGAATCGCTAATATAAGATTATTTTTTTTTATTTTATTTTTATTTAAAATCTTATTTTTTCCGACAACTCCTACTGCAAAACCTGCAATATCAAATTTTCCTTTTTCATAAGTACCAGGCATCTCAGCAGTCTCTCCACCAACTAGTTCACATTCTGATTGGTCACAACCTTTTTTAATCCCTTTTATTATTGATTTAAGTTTTTTTAGATCAATTTTATTTATAGATATATAGTCTAAAAAAAGTAAAGGCTTAGCACCTTGAACTATTAAATCATTTACACTCATGGCAACTAGGTCAATTCCAATGGTATCAAATTTATTTAAGGTATTAGCAATTTCAATTTTAGTTCCCACACCATCTGTACAAGCTACGATTCTAGGTTGTTTAATATTATTAGGTATATTTGTGATTGAGCCAAACCCTCCTATATTGGAAAACTTTTTTTTGCCTCTTTTTTTTGCTGAAATTGTAGAAATGAAATCAATAAACCTATCAGCAGCACCAATATTAACTCCACTTTTTTTATAGGTAAATTTTTTTTTATTCATTAATATGTTTTATGAAATTTATTTCTCTATTAAGCAATTTAAAGTTTTTATATAATTTTTTTTTATTTCTTGCTTTAATAAATATTTTCTTTTCCACAGGAAAAAGTCATGCAAAGACATTTTCTATAAATGATATAGAAATATCAACACCTTTTGAAATAAATTTTAATAAAAATGAAATTATCGATGAAGGATTTTTAGAGGCATTTAATGAACTTATTTTTTCAATTGTCCAAAGTAAAGATCAGGTAAAATTAAAAAATACCTCAATTAATCAAATAAAGGGAATGATTGAAACTTTCTCTATTATAGAGGAGAAGTTTATTGACGAGATTTATTATCTTACCCTGAATGTTTCATTTAATAAAAAAAATATATTTGATTTACTAGAGTCAAAAAATGTATTCCCATCATTGCCTTTAAAAAAAAATTTTTTATTTATTCCAGTTTTCGTTGATCAAAATAAAAATCAAGTTTCAATGTTTTCAGAAAATAAATTATTTACCAAATGGAATTTAGATAATAAAAAATATAGTCTTTTAAATTATATTTTACCTACACAAGATCTAGATGATTTTAGTTTGATAAAAAGAAATATAAATAATTTAGAAACTTATGATTTCAAAGAAATTATAAATAAATATGACATAGTATTTAATAAAATTTTTTTTAATCAAAAAAATAATTTAAAAAATTTAAATTTCACTGAGGTTAATTTTAATAACGAAGAAGAAATATTTAAATTTATTGGTAATTTAAAAATAGTTTATGAAGATTTTTGGAAATCACAAAATGAAATTAATACATCAGTAAAATTATCATTAAATGTTTCTATGGATAATTCAAATAATATTAAAATTAGTAAATTTGAAAAAATTCTATCTGATATGGATTTGATATATAATTTTTATATTTATAAATTTGATAATAAAAATAATTTTTATAAGATAATTTTTAATGGAACACCTAATAAATTTTTAGAGGTTATGAGTTCTCAAAATTATAATTTTGAAATAAAAAATAAAATTTGGGTTTTAAATGAAAAATCTTAATCAACAAATACTCAAATTTGATTATGAGCAAAATTTTAAAGATCAGGATTTTTATGTTTCAAATAGTAATGAATATTCATTTAACCTTTTAAACAGTTGGCCAAAATGGGAAAAAAATTTTGTTAATTTAATTGGTGAAAAGTTTTCAGGAAAAAGTCATTTAATAAGTATTTTTTTAGAAAAGTATAAAGGAATTAAAATAAACTCTGAAGATATTAACAATGATTCTCTTCGACAAATTAAAATATATGAAAACATTGTTGTTGAGGATTTGACTGAAAAAATAGACGAAAACTTATTATTTACACTTATTAATATAATAGATCATGACAATAAGTATTTGATAGTAACCTCAAAAATACCAATAGTTAACTTTAAATTTAAACTGAATGATCTAAGTTCAAGATCTACTAATTTTATTTTATCTCAAATTGAAAAACCTGGAGATGATTTAATTTATGCATTAATACTAAAAAATCTTTCTGATCGTCAAATATCAATAGATCAAAAACTTATTGAATTTATAATTAAGAGAATTGATAGAACTTATGGCAAAATTTCTGATTTCATATATAAAATCGACGAAATTAGTTTAAAAAGAAAGAAACCAATCGATTTTAAAATTATTAGAGAAGCATTAGAGGTCTAATTGAATAAATACAGAACGCATAAGTGTAATGAATTGAGAAAAGAGGATGTAGATAAAAAAATTTCTCTTGCAGGCTGGATAAATAAAAAAAGAGACCATGGGAACTTATTATTTATTGATTTAAGAGATAATTACGGAATTACCCAATGTATAATTGATAAAGATAATAATTATTTTTCTGATTTAGAAAAAATGCAATTAGAAACAGTTATTAAAGTTGAAGGGAAAGTTGTTAATAGATCTAAAGAGACAATTAATTCTGAAATTGACACTGGTGAAATAGAAGTTGTTATTGAGAAGTATGAAGTTTTAGGTACTTGTAAAGAGTTACCTATGCCAATCTTTAGTGATCAGGAATATGCAGAAGAAATAAGATTGAAATATAGATTTTTAGACTTAAGAAGAAAAAAAATTCATGAAAATATTATTTTAAGATCTAAAGTTATTTCATACATCCGAAATGAAATGACTAAATTAGGTTTTTTAGAATTTCAAACACCAATTTTGACCTCGTCTAGTCCAGAGGGTGCTAGAGATTTTTTAGTACCTAGTCGTTTAAATCCAGGAAAATTTTATGCACTACCTCAAGCTCCCCAGCAATTTAAACAATTAATTATGGTTTCGGGGTTTGATAGATACTTTCAAATTGCACCTTGTTTCAGAGATGAAGATGCAAGGGCAGACAGAAGTCCTGGGGAGTTTTATCAATTAGATTTGGAAATGTCATTTGTTGAGCAAGAGGATGTATTTAATGTTGTTGAAAAGTTAATGGTTAATACATTTAAAAATTTTTCTACCAAAAAACTGATGTTTGATAAATTTCCAAAAATTTCATACAAGGAAGCGATGCTTAAATATGGTACTGATAAACCAGATTTAAGAAATCCGCTCATTGTGAATGATATAACTGAAATTTTTACAAGAGAAGATGTTTCATTTGAAATATTTAAAAAATTAGTAAAATCTGGATCTAAAGTAAGATGTATTATTACAAAAAATACGAAAGATAAGCCAAGAAGTTTTTTTGATAATATTGATAGATGGGCAAAAGAAGAAGGCGCTTCTGGTTTAGCTTATTTTACTTTTGAAAAAGATGAAGACATTTCAGCAAAAGGCCCTATAGGAAAATTCTTTTCTCAAGACTCACTAGCTGAAATCATGAAAAAAACAAATTGTGAAATTGGAGATAGTATTTTCATGGCTTGTGGAAAACAAGACGAATTAGAAAAAATTACTGCACTAGCAAGAGATAAAATTGCAAAAGATCTTGATTTAATTGATGAAAATATTTTCTCATTTTGTTGGATTGTAGATTATCCAATGTTTGAAAAAGATGAATTAACTAATAAGATCAAGTTTAGTCACAATCCATTTTCAATGCCTCAAGGTGATTTAAGTGAAAAAGATTATGAAAACCCATTAGATATACTTGCTTATCAATACGACATAGTTTGTAATGGTATAGAATTATCTTCAGGAGCAATTAGAAATCATAAACCAGAACTTATGTATAAACTTTTCTCGATTGCAGGATATGATAAAAATCAAGTAGATGAAAAATTTAGTGGCATGATTAATGCACTTAGTTATGGCGCACCACCACACGGAGGAATAGCGCCAGGTATTGACAGGATAGTAATGCTATTAGCTAATGAGAGAAATATTAGAGAAGTCACAATGTTTCCAATGAATCAAAACGCACAAGATTTAATGATGAATGCGCCATCTGAGGTAAATCTGGATCAATTAAAAGAATTAAATTTAGCTTTAAAAACTAAAAAATAAATTATTTCTTACCTTTTAAACTTATTTTTACATCTGAAAGATCAACTAGATTTTTTTTATAATTATTTCTTACAAAACCTTTACTAGTAATATCTTTAACAATTTTTAATAATTGATTTTGATCCTCAGAGCTTTGATCATCTGGGTTAATGGAATCATTTCCTCCAATAGCTGGAGTATGGGCCAAATCTTCTCTATTTTGATATGAAATAGCTAGTTCTCTAAAAATATAATCCAAAATTGACGTAGCAGTTAAAATTCTATCATTACCATGAACTTTGCCAGATGGCTCAAATTTTGTTCCTACAAATGCACTTATGAATTCATCTAACGGAACACCATATTGAAGGCCCAGAGAAACAGCAATAGCAAAATTATTCATTAAAGCTTTAACAAGTTCACCTTCTTTACTGGTATCAATAAATATTTCTCCAATTTTTCCATCTTCATATTCTCCAGTATGCAGATAAACTTTGTGATCACCAATAGTGGCTTTTTGAATATATCCTTTTCTTCTGTCAGGCATGCTAAATCTTTTACCTGACTTTTCCTTGGCTGTGTTTATAGTTGTTATTATACTTTCTTTATTTATTGAGCTTTTTTTGTCTGTTTCGGTAACTACTTCTACTTTATTATTTTCAAGAACTTTATTGTTTTTAGGATCTAGACTTTTTGTTTTTCTATTATCAAGTTTTACGTCTAAAACCTCAAATTTACCATCATCTCTTTTCTCTAAATTTTTTAACTCTGCCTCGTTAATATCATCTAAATAATGATTTACCTTAAAGGTACAGGTATAATAAGTTTCAACTAAATACTTTGCCATTTTACCTCAATTTAAATTTTAATTTGAATAATGAATCAATTAATTTATATACATATTCATATTTTAGTCTAATTTAAATTTTACAATTTTTAATTGAATAAATAATAAAATATTATGTTGACACTTTTAAAAAAAATTTTCACATGGTGGAATCGAGATACTTTTGGAACAAGACTAAAAACTATTTTTTTTGGAAAACTCGTTGGTGCTGATGAGCTAGGTAATAAATACTATGAGAGTAAAAATGGAAAAAGATGGGTTATCTATTCAAACACAATTGATGCATCAAAAATCCCAGTTGAATGGTATTCTTGGATACATTTTACACCTAATAAAATTGAGAAAAAACATACCCTAGAAAAATATGAATGGCAAAAACCACACCAAGAAAATTTAAGTGGAACTGATTCAGCATATTATCCAAATAAAAATCGAGATGGTGTTAAAAAGAAATACTCAAGTTGGAAAGAATAATTTTAAATTAATCTGTTTAGTTCTTTTATTTTATTTTTGTTTAGTATTAAACTTAAGTGCAAAAAGTAATTTAGAGGGAAAATTTACTGATATAAAAATTTTAGATAAAATAAGTTCTAAAAATACCTTAGTTAAACTTAAAAATGGAGAATTGATTGAGTATAAAGACTTATCAATCAAAAGTCTAAAATGTAAACATTCAGAATTTGATGATAATCCAGAAATAACTGCTTATATACAAGTTCGAGATTTGAACAATAAAAAAAATGATGAAGTTTTTGTTTTCAATGGCTGGATGTTTTCATCAAGTCCATCAATTGCACCTTTTGATCATCCAGTTTACGATGTTTGGCTTGTAAATTGCTATTAAACAATTGGATCTTTATCTAGCCAACTAACGTTAAAATCTGAATTGATAAATTTTTTGTGGTTTAGTAATTTTTTATGTAGAGGTATTGTTGTAGTTATTCCTTCGATAACAAATTCATCCAGAGATCTATTCATTCTTTGAATTGCTTCTGTTCGGTTTCTTCCATGACAAATTAATTTACAAACCATACTGTCGTAATAAGGTGTTACTTTATATCCTTGAAATATTGCACCATCTACTCTAGTTCTAAAACCAGATGGTTGGTGACACATACTAATAACCCCAGGTGAAGGCTGAAAGTTTTTACTAGCATCTTCAGCATTTATTCTACATTCAATTGCATGTCCTCTAGGATTTATATCACTTTGTTTTAAAGCTGTTTCTTCCGAAAAAGCAATCCAAATTTGTTCTTTGATTATATCTATCCCTGTAACCATTTCTGTCACCGGATGTTCAACTTGAACTCTTGTATTCATTTCAAGGAAATAAAATTTTCCATCTTCATATATAAACTCAACAGTTCCAGCTCCCATATAGCCTATTTTAGCTACCATTTTTACTGTTCTATCAAATAAATCTTTTCTTATTTTGTCATTTAAAACTGGACTTGGTGTTTCCTCTATTAATTTTTGGTGCCTTCTTTGAACCGAACAATCTCTTTCATGAAGGTGAACAGCTCTATTTTTTCCAGCTAATATTTGAACTTCAATATGTCTTGGATTTTGAAAAAATTTTTCAATATAGACTTCATCATTACCAAAGTATTTTTGTGCTTCTGATTTAGCGGTTGAAAACAACGTCTCAAATTCTTCTTCCTTATAAACTATTTTCATACCTTTACCTCCACCTCCACCTGAGGCTTTAATTAAGACAGGAAAACCAATTTTTTTACAAAGTTCTTTTGCTTCTGAAACATCTTTTACACCACCTTCAGAGCCTTCAATAACGGGCAATCCATTTTCTTTGGCTATTCTTTTTGCTTGGATTTTATCACCCATCATTTCAATATGTTTTGACGAAGCTCCAATAAAATTAATTTTGTTCTCTTCTAAAATTCTTGCAAAATTTGCATTTTCAGAAAGGAAACCGTAGCCAGGATGAACAGCATCAGCATTTGTAAGTTCTATCGCTGACATTAACGCTGGAATATTTAAATAACTATTTGCTGGTTGATGAGAGCCAATACATACGCTTTCATCAGCCATTCTTACATGCATACTTTCTCTATCTACATCAGAATGAACGGCGACGGTAGAAATTCCCCATTCTTTACACGCTCTAATAATTCTAACTGCAATTTCCCCACGGTTTGCAATTAAAATTTTTTTAAACATTATTTATTCTAGGATAATAATAGTTTGACCAAATTCTACAGGCTGGCCATCTTCAACACAAATTTCTTTAACTACACCATCTACTGTTGAAGGAACATGATTCATTGTTTTCATTGCCTCAACAATCATTATTGTATCACCTTTTTTAATTTTTTTACCAACCTCGACAAACTTTTTAGCACCAGGTTCTGGAGCATGATAAGCTGTTCCAATTATAGGCGAAGTAATTTCAGTTCCCGATTTAACATTTTGAACTTGATTAGGTGCTGAACTTATCGCAGGTGATGATGACGAAATAACTTGTGGTTGATTGCTAATTGAAACATTATTTTTTGATACTTTAATTTTTGTATCCTTTTCAGTTATTTCAATTTCAGTAAGATTAAATTCTTTTAAATAATCACTTAGTTCTTGAATTATTTTTTTATCTATTTTCATTTTGCAAGGTCTTTTGTAATGAAATTATGGCCAAAATATATCCTTCAGCTCCTAATCCAAAAATTCCTCCACTTACCACACCACTTATAAGTGATTTATGTCTAAATTCCTCTCTTTTATAAATATTAGATAAATGTAGCTCGATAATTGGTTTTTTGAATAAATCTAGAGCATCTCTTATTGCTACAGAAGTATGAGTAAATGCTGCAGCATTTATAATCATACCATCAAATTTTTTCCTCGCATCTTGAATTATATTAACAAGCTCTCCTTCAACATTAGATTGAGCAAATTCAACATTAAGACCAATTTCTTTTGCTTTTTTAGAACAATTCTCTTTAAGTTGGTCCAACGTAGTTGATCCATATTGTGATTGTTCTCTTTCTCCTAATAGATTAAGATTTGGGCCATTAATAATAATTATTTTATTATTCATTCAGCATTTATATACGATGAAAAAAATAAAAAAAATAAAAATTAAAATAAATGGTAAAATCAAATTTATAACTCAAGATTCTAACCTTTCTATAGTGTTAAAAAATCTAAAAATACCATTAAATAAAGTAGCAATTGAGCTTAATGAAGAAATAATAGATAAAAAAAAAATTAATAAAATAAAATTAAATAATAATGATAAAATTGAAATAGTTCATTTTATTGGAGGTGGGTAATTTGAAAAAAGATAGTCTAATTATTGCAAATAAAAAATTTAATTCCAGATTAATTGTTGGAACAGGAAAGTACAAAAGTATGTCTGAGTGTGCTAAAACAATTAAACTATCTGGAGCAGAAATAGTAACAGTTGCTGTAA
>CACMRS010000027.1 GCA_902616165.1 uncultured Pelagibacteraceae bacterium | reverse complement strand
GATTTTATTCTGAGGAAGAGCAAAATGACGATAAGTTTGCTGAAATGCTATCAAATCTAGGAGATATATATGTCAATGATGCTTTCTCTTGTTCGCATAGAGCTCATGCCTCAATTTATGAAATTCCAAAATACTTACCCTCGTTTTCTGGGTTGCAGCTAGACTTAGAGGTAAATGCTCTTAATAAAATAACTTCTGAAATTACCAGACCAATTACCTGTATTATTGGGGGGTCTAAAATTTCAACTAAAATTAATGTTATTAAAAATTTAATTCCTAAATTTGATAATATTATAATTGTTGGGGGTATGGCTAATAATTTTATAGAATATTTTGGAAATAATATTGGAAAATCTATTAAAGAAAAAAATTCTAATAAAATAGTTGAAGAAATTATCTCTCTTTCAAAAAAAGAAAAATGTAAAATAATCTATCCAGAAGATGTGATTGTATCTAAAGATTTGAATGGATCTCCTCAAAAAAAGGAATTGAACAAGATATTATCTGATGAAATGATATTAGATATTGGTCCAAAAACTATAGATAAAATCGCAAATATTATTGATAATAGTAAAACTATACTTTGGAATGGACCCGCAGGATATTTTGAAAATCCAAATTTTGCTTTCGGAAGTATTCAAATAGCAAAAAAAATAATTGAAAACAAAAAAACAAACAAAATTTTTTCGGTTGCTGGTGGTGGGGATACAGTTTCTTTAATAAATAATTTAAAGGCTGTTAATGATTTTAATTTTGTTTCAACTGCAGGTGGAGCTTTTTTAGAATATCTTGAAGGTAAAAACCTTCCTGGTATAACCGCATTAAATTAAAATGTCTGAATTAAATAAAATTGCACTTAAAATAATTTCCAATGGCAAAGGTATACTTGCTGCTGATGAAAGCAATGGAACCATGACAAAAAGACTTGAAGCAGTAAATGTCAAATCAACTCCAGAAAATAGACTTTCCTTCAGAGAAATTCTTTTTTCGTCAGATGGAATGAAGGATTACATAGGTGGTGTAATTCTTTACGATGAAACTATAAATCAAATTTCGAGCACAGGAAAATCAATACCAGATTTAATATCTAGTTCAGGTGCAGTTCCTGGAATTAAAGTTGATACAGGTGCAAAAGATTTAGCAAATTCCCCTAAAGAAAAAATTACAGAAGGATTAGATGGCCTTAGAGATAGATTAAAAAAATATTATGATCTCGGAGCAAGGTTTACAAAATGGAGAGGCGTCTATTCTATTAGTGAAAAAAATCCAAGCAAAATGGCAATCAGTAGTAATGCTCATGCACTTGCTAGGTACTCTGCACTAGTTCAAGAAAATGGAATGGTTCCAATAGTAGAACCTGAGGTATTGATGGATGGAAATCACTCTGCTGAAGTTTGCTTGAGCAAAACATCGGAAGTAATTCAAAAATGTTTTGAGGAGTTAATTATACATAAAGTTGATCTTTCAGGAATTATTTTAAAACCAAACATGATATTGGCAGGAAACCAGTCAAAAAATAAAATTTCAAATGAAGAGGTTTCTGTAAAAACCTTAGATTGTCTTAAAAATTCAATCCCAAATGAAGTTCCTGGAATAGCTTTTTTATCTGGAGGGCAATCTGAGATTGAAGCTACAGAAAATTTAAATTTAATTAATAAAAATAATAATACAAATTTTATTATGACCTATTCATATGGAAGAGCTCTTCAACAAAGCGCTTTAAAAGTTTGGTCTAATGACATTAAAAATGTAGAGGCAACTCAAACTATTTTTAATCATAGAGCTAAAATGTGTACCTTAGCTGCTCAAGGAAAATGGTCTAGCGAACTTGAAAATAAATAAAAAAAAATTTATTTATCTTATTTCTCCCAACAAAATAACTAATTCTTTCTATAACAATCTCAATTTAGTTTTAAAAACTGGAAAAGTGAGTTTTTTTCAGCTCAGACTTAAAAGTTATTCTAATTATAAGAAAATAATAATTGGAAAAAAAATTAAAAATATTTGTAAAAAAAATAAAGTAAAATTTATAATTAATGATGACCCTTTGCTTGCTTTGAAATTAAACGCAGATGGTTGCCATCTGGGTCAGAAAGATATGAATATTAAGATAGCAAAAAAAATACTTGGTAAAAAAATAATAGGAATTACTTGTCATAATTCTATAAATTTAGCAAAAAAAGCAGTTAAAAATAAAGCTGATTACATTGCCTTTGGTGCTTTTAATCAATCTAAAACTAAAAAAACTAAGTATGTAGCCTCTGTAAAAATTTTAAATAAAGTTAAAAAATTTACAAAAACTCCAACTGTAGCTATTGGTGGAATTAATGCTGTTAATTATAAAAATCTATTATTGAATAATGCTAATTTTTTAGCTATTTCAGGCTACATCTGGAAAAATAAAAAATATAAACCGTTAGAAGCTATAGAAAGATTAAAATGAGAATTAATGCTGGAGAAATAAGAGTTGGAATGCTCTTAGAATATAAAAATGACTTGTGGCAAGTTTTAAAAACCCAACATGTTAAACCAGGAAAAGGTGGTGCGTTTGCTCAAGTCGAAATGAAAAGCTTAAATAAAAATACAAAGTTAAATGAAAGATTTAGATCAAGTGAAACAGTAGAGAAAGCATCGTTGGAGGAAACGACTTTTAATTATCTTTATAGTGATGAGGCAAATTATATTTTTATGAATCCAAAAACCTTTGAACAAATAGAAATAAAAAAAGAAACTGTAGGTGATAAGGGTAAACTTTTATCTGAAAACCTGCAAGTTTCTGTAAGTTTTTATAATGAAAATCCATTATCGGTTGAATTACCTAACCAAGTGCAGTGTAAAATCGAAGCTACTGATGCTGCTCTTAAAGGACAAACTGTGTCATCATCCTACAAACCAGCAACTCTTGATAATGGTTTAAATATTCAAGTTCCTCCATTTATTGAAGCAGGTGATGAAATCATAGTTGATACTAGAAATTTAGCATATATTAAAAAAATCTAAAATGATCTCTATATCTTCAAATTTAAATATTATGATCAAAGCAGCTGAAAAAGCCTCAAAGTCTGCGATAAGAGATTTTGGAGAAGTTGAGAAGCTACAGGTGTCCAAAAAAGGACCACGAGATTTTGTTACAAAAACTGACAAACATGTAGAAAAAATCCTAATTGAAGAACTTTCTAAAACAAAAAAAAATTATTCTTTTTTATCAGAAGAAGTTGGTTCAATTCAAAACAAAGATAAAGACAATATTTGGATTATCGATCCAATAGATGGTACAACAAATTTTCTACACGGCATTCCTCATTTTGCAATTTGTATAGCTCTTGAATCTAAAAAAGAGATAATTAGTGGTTTAATTTATGATCCAATTAAAGATGAAATGTTTTATGCAGAAAAAAACAAAGGAGCATATCTAAACAATCAAAGATTACGAGTATCAAACAGAAATTTAATTGATGAATGTTTATTTTCAAGTAACCATGAAGGAGTCAAATTCAGCAATTTAAATATGAGATACAGCGGTTGTTCAGCTTTAGACTTGGCTTATGTGGCTTCAGGTAGATTAGATGGTTTTTTTCATAATAAAATTAATATTTGGGACGTTGCATCAGGAGCCTTGTTAGTAAAGGAGGCCGGTGGAATAGTTAATGATTATGATAAATTCGATCAGAAAAATATAGATATTCGAGCATCAAGTGGTGCAATTAATGTTAAAATGCTCGAAAATTTAAAGAACTTTTAATTGTGTTCTAGGTTTCTTTTGCTATAAGTCTCGATATGAAAAAAGACATACATCCAAACTATCACACTATTAAAGTTGAAATGACTGATGGTTCTCAATTCGAAACTAAGTCAACTTGGGGTGCTGAAGGAGATACATTAAAATTAGAAATAGATCCTAAGTCTCATGCAGCCTGGACTGGAGGAAAGCAAAAATTAATGGACAAAGGTAGAATAAGTAAATTTAACAAAAAATTCCAAAATTTTAAATCAGAAAAAAGTAGCTAAATGTCAAACGCACCCTTAATGCCAATGGCAACTGCCGTATGGTTAGTAGAAAATACTACATTAACTTTCAAACAAATCGCAGATTTTTGTAAATTACATGAGGTTGAAATACAAGGGATTGCAGACGGTGAAGTTGCAAAGGGTATTAAAGCATATAATCCTATTATATCTGGTCAACTTTCAAGAGAAGAAATTGAGCTATCATCAAAAGACGAAAATAGACCATTAAATATTAAAAGTAGTGATATTGAAATTTCAAATAACGAGAAAAAAATAAAGAAATATATTCCTCTATCAAAAAGGCAAGATAAACCCGATTCTGCTTTGTGGTTAATTAAACAACATAATATATTAAAAGATTCTCAAATAGCCAAGTTGGTTGGTATTACTAAAAATTCTGTGACATCAATTAGAAATAAAAGTTATTGGAACTATAATAATTTGAATCCAAAAGATCCGGTTGCTTTAAATTTATTTACTCAAAAAGATTTAGTTGAGGCTATTGCAAAAGCTGAAAGAAGAATAAAAAGAGAAAAAAAAGAAAAAGAAAAACAAAATAAATCAACCCAGGCATCTATTTGATGAAGAAAATTTATAGACATAAATTTATAAAAGTGTTAATTAACCGCTTTTTTGGAGGTAGTTATTAAAATAGAAGTTAAAGATAATAATGTTGAACAAGCTTTGAGGGTTTTAAAAAGAAAACTTCAAAGAGATGGTTTCTTTAAGATTATTAAATTAAAGAATACTTATGAAAAACCATCAGAAAAGAAAAAGAGAATTCTTCAAGAAAATA
This sequence comes from uncultured Pelagibacteraceae bacterium, assembly GCA_902616165.1. Classification (GTDB taxonomy): domain Bacteria; phylum Pseudomonadota; class Alphaproteobacteria; order Pelagibacterales; family Pelagibacteraceae; genus Pelagibacter. Next base: position 3,787 of record CACMRS010000027.1, on the reverse strand, counting down.
TTAAGAGAGTTAAGAAGTTAAATAAACTCAAAAATAGAATTTAAAAATACCGCGGGGTGGAGCAGTCTGGTAGCTCGTCAGGCTCATAACCTGAAGGTCGGCGGTTCAAATCCGTCCCCCGCAACCAATTCAATTATATTTGAAAATTGGATTTCTTGCTATCAACAAGAAAACCCTTGACTGTTTCTATGGTTAACTGATTGAACGATTTTCCAAATTTTTCTATTTTCTCAATTACAGCTGGAGGAATAGTAATAATATGGCACCCTAATTGTTTAGCTTGAAGATAATTATATGGTTCTCTAACACTTGCCCATAAAATTTCTACATTTTTAAATTGCTTTGCTAATTTTATACTTTTAGTAAATTCTGGAATTGGATCTTTGCCAGTATCTCCTGCTCTTCCAGCAAAAATTGAAATTATTACTTTTGTTTTTTTATTAATCAACTTAAGTATTTTCTCAGTTTGCTTGGCTGTATATACTGCTGTGATATTCAACTTAATATTTTTACTATTTAACTCTTTTATTACATTTCCTGAAAATTTATTTTTTGAATTAACCACCGGAATCTTAACGTATACATTTTTGCCCCAACTATTTATTTTTATTCCTTGCTCAATCATAGAGACTTGATCATCAGCAAATACTTCAAAAGAAATAGGTTTGTTTCTACAAACTTTAAGTATTTTTTTTGAATAAGATTTATAATCTTCTGCACCAGCTTTTCTCATTAAACTTGGGTTGGTAGTAAATCCTTTTACAATTGATTTATTGTTAAATTTTTTTATTAAGGATATGTCTGCAATGTCACAAAAAATTTTTGTATACATTTGATCTACAAATTCTTAGTAATATCCTCAGTCATTTTTTTTGCATCTGCAAATAACATTAAGGTGTTTTCTTTATAGAACAAATCATTATCTATTCCTGCATATCCAGGTGATAAGCTTCTTTTTACAAACAATACTGACTTACATTTTTCAACATCTAAAACTGGCATTCCATAAATTGGACTTTGTGGATCAGTTTTAGCAACTGGATTAGTAACGTCATTTGCTCCAATAACGAATGCTACATCTGCATTAGCAAAATCATTATTTATTTCCTCTAATTCAAACACTTCATCATAAGGAACATTTGCCTCTGCTAATAAAACATTCATGTGTCCTGGCATCCTACCTGCAACAGGATGTATGGCATAAGATACTTTTATATCATTTTTCTTAAGTGTATCTACCATCTCTCTCAAAGCATGTTGAGCTTGAGCAACTGCCATTCCATATCCAGGTACAATTATTACTGAAGAAGCATTTTTCATTAAAAAAGCTGCATCATCTGCATTACCACTTTTAACTGGTCTTTGTTCTTTAGAAGAACTATTTGTGGAGTCTTCTGTTGACCCAAAACCTCCTAAAATTACATTAAAGAAAGAACGATTCATACCTTTACACATAATATAAGATAAAATTGCACCTGATGATCCAACAAGCGCACCTGTAATAATTAATGCTGTATTTTCTAAAGTAAAACCAATTCCTGCAGCTGCCCAACCGGAATACGAGTTAAGCATAGAAATTACAACAGGCATATCAGCTCCACCAATCGGTATGATTAAAAGAAAACCAATTAAAAATGAAACTGCTAATAGAATCCAAAATAAATTAGATGATTGTGTTGAGCACAAAAGATAAATTAAAACAACTATTGAAATCAGTATAATTCCATTTAAAGGGTGTTGTCCTTTAAACATGATTGGAGATCCAGACATTATTCCTTGCAATTTTAAAAAAGCAATTACTGAGCCTGAGAATGTTATGGCTCCAACAGCAGCTCCAATAGACATTTCAATCAAACTACCAAGTTTTATATTTCCTGGGGTACCTAGATTAAATGCTTCAGGATTTAAAAAAGCAGAAATTGCAACAAAGACAGCTGCAAGTCCAACAAGACTATGAAAGCCTGCAACTAACTCTGGCATAGCAGTCATTGGTATTCTGTAAGCTATAAAAGCTCCAATTGATCCACCTACCAAAATAAATATTATCACATATGTAAATCCAGCAGAAAAATTTCCTGTTGATAAAAAAGTTACTGTTATTGCAATGATCATTCCCAGAATACCAAACAAATTACCTTGTCTAGATGTTTCGGGTGAAGACAATCCTCTTAAAGCAAGTATAAACAAAACACCTGAAACCAAATAAAATATTGCAGATAAATTTGCAGATATCATTTTTCTTTATCCTTTTTCTTTTTTTTATACATCGCCAACATTCTTTGAGTTACGAGAAACCCTCCAAAAATATTAATTGCTGCTAAAGCTATAGCTAAAAAACCAAATACGCTTGAGGTATTAAAAACACTATCAGAATTTCCTGATAAACCTGCAATAATAGCCCCAACAATAATTACAGAAGAAATTGCATTCGTTACGGACATTAAAGGAGTATGTAAAGAAGGAGTAACACTCCAAACAACGTAATATCCTACAAATATAGAAAGGATGAATATACTTAATCTAAATATTAAAGGATCTATTTCCATAATTATTTTATCAATGTTTTTTCTATAATTTCATCTTCTAGATTAATATTTATTTTTTTATTCTCTTTGTCGATTAAATTATCAACAAAATTAAAAACATTTTTAGCATACAAGTTTGAAGAAGAAACAGGTAACTTATTTAAAATATTGCTCTCACCCATTATTTTTATTCCATTTTTTTCTATAATTTTATCTACTTGCGTAAATGCAGTATTCCCTCCTTGAATTGCTGCTAAATCATAAATTACCGATCCTTCTTGCATGTTTTCAATCATATTATCTTTAATTATCAAAGGAGCATTTTTACCTGGTATTAAGGCAGTACAAATTACTATATCAATTTTTTTTAAAGTTTCAGACAAAAGCTCTTCTTGCTTTTGTTTAAAGTCATCTGAGGCTTCTTTAGCATAACCACCCTCGGTTTCTAAATTTTCTGAACCTTCTACAGTTAAAAATTTTCCACCTAAGCTTTCAACCTGTTCTTTCGAAGCCATCCTCACATCCGTAGCAAAAACTATAGCTCCCATTCTCTTTGCTGTAGCAATTGCTTGTAACCCAGCTACACCAGCACCAACTACTAAAACCTTTGCAGCTGGAACTGTACCGGCGGCCGTCATCATCATTGGAATAGCTTTTTCAAAATTAGCAAAAGACTCGATAACTGCTTTATATCCAGCAAGGTTAGCTTGCGAAGACAATATATCCATAGATTGAGCTCTGGTAATTCTTGGAAGTAATTCTAGTGAAAAAAGATTAATTTTCTTTTTTGCTAAGTTCTCCAATCGTTCCTTGTTTTTGTAAGGATTTAAAATTCCAATTAATGTTTGGTTTTCTTTGATACGTTCAGCTTTATCATCATCTAACATTCCAAGCTGTACAATTATATCAGAAGAATTTAAAATTTTTGACTCATCCTTTGAGATTTTAACACCCATTTCTTTAAATTGTTCATCTTTAATACCTAAATGAGATCCATAGTTTTCAATTAAAGTAACTTCAAACCCTAGAGAAATATATTTTTTAACTATATCAGGTGTGATAGCAATTCTTTTTTCTAAGTTTTGATTTTCTGATATAGACCCAATTATCATTTAAAAAGTCTATAATAAGAATAATGCCATTAAAACTAAAACAGTTATAACAGCGACAGTTCCCCACAGAACAAACTTTGTAAAATTATTCCATGTATTTTTATGGTTTTCGTTATCCATAAAATTTATTTTTGTCTTGCTTTAAATTTT
>CACMRS010000026.1 GCA_902616165.1 uncultured Pelagibacteraceae bacterium | reverse complement strand
GCAGAAAAAATTACCGGTCGTGATTTATCCTTTATTTCCTCTAGCTCTTCGACAAATATTGCTCCTTTATTTTTTAAATTATCCACAACGTGTTTATTGTGCACAATTTCATGGCGTACATAAACTGGAGCACCAAACTTTTGTATAGATTTTTCAACTATTTCAATTGCTCTTTCTACCCCAGCACAAAATCCACGAGGTGCAGATAATAATATTTTTAATTCCTTATTTTTCATTTTTTTCTAAAAAATATTCCAGCAATATATGTGGAAAGGTTAAAGACGCCAAACCTATAAATATTATTTTTAAAATTGCACTATCTAAATTGTTTGAATAACTAAGGAGATATAATGCAACAAAAGATAAAATACCCGTCAAAATGGTTAAGGGTAAAGCTTTTTTTACAAACAATTTAAATCCACTAATTACACTATTTGGGTCAAGTTCGTTAGCTAGTGAAATTGAGTGTCTAATTGAGTGTAAAAAACAGAAATAAACAGTAAAAGCTACTAAGGGAGATAAGTAGTAATTTAATATTAAAATCGAAAAATAATCTAAAAAAATTACAAATTTTTTGATTTCAAAATTTTTTAAGAAAAGAAAAATACTTGACAAAGTACTACAAATTATTCCTATTTGAATTATATTATTTGTTTCAATAAAATCTAAACTTGAATAAAACACTTCATTATCAATTAATAATAATTTGAAAATTGCAATAGTTTCTTGAAAATGAAAATACAAAGGAGCAAGTATAATTAAAAATCCTTTGAAAAAATAAAGTAATTGAGTGAAATAAGATCCATCATTAATCAAAAATTGTGTATCTTCCTTGCCAAAATGGTAGGAGGCTATTGTTAAAAATAGAATTAAAGTCATAGATGGTAATAGCATCCAGGTTGTAATGACTGCTACTGATATTACAATATATATAGCATAAAATATATAAGTTGATTTTATATTAAGTAAATTAAGTAGTTTTTTTCCCTTAACGTGGTCTAATGAACCATGGGAAACACCTATGATTAAAATTAATAGTAAACACAAAATTGTTGAAATATTTAAGTTGCTATACTTAAAAAATAAAACACAAAAAATATTTACAACAAAGAAAAAAATAAATGAATGATTTAGATTTATTTTTTTTATTTTATTGATCATCTTAAATTAATTCTTTTAAAAATTTCCACTTTGGCATTTTTAGAATTACTTCTAAATCTTCAAAAAAACTGCTTTTATTTGATAAAAAATTGATAGCTGTTTTAGAATTTGAATTAAAAACTTTGAAAAATATATTTCCCATTTCATTAGAATTCTTTTTAAGAACTCTTAATAATATTTTATCTAAAAAATCATATTTTGAATTAATTTTAAATGAATTTACATTTTTTATATTTTCTATGTTTTCTCTTATATATCTGCTCTGTTCTTGAATGTTTAGAAAAGTATAACCTGTACTTAATCTAGTCATGCCACCTGCTGACCCTATGTAAATTTCATTTAATTTATTTACATTTTTTTGTCTAAAAAGTGGGATTGCACCAGTTTCTTTGAAATTAATTTTACAATTTCTAATATTTAGATGTTTACTTAGATAATTGTCAATTTGTTCATCATAATCTTTTAGTTTTTCATTATTTAGTTCAGATATCCAAGTTGTTTCAACTAATGCGTTTCTTTTTGTAAATGGTAACGTATAAAAAAAATGAACCTTATTTCTTTGATCACAAGCAAAGTCCATCAAATTGAATATTTCTTCATCAAAAAAGTCTTTATCTGTTTCTATTTCAACTCCACAAAAGTGTTGCCATAATTCACTCTGTTTATTCTCAAAATTAGGGACACTGTTAAATACAATTGAATTTGACTTATCTATTTGATCAATACTTTTAAAAAACTGAATATTTTTATTTAAATTAAGTTTTGAAAGTATTTTTTTGTAGAACATGTCACTATCAATTGTTTGATATGGTGTAGATTGGCAATCTACATATTTCGTGTCATTTGGTATGTTTATTGTAAAATTATTCCAACTTTTTTTGACACAGTCATCGAAGTTATGTGAAAAAACCTTCCAAAAAGACCAAGTTTTATCTCTTTTATAATTTTCTCGAGGCTCAATAATTGCTAAAGTTTTATCTTTTAATTTATCATTAATTTCTAGCTCATATGCCAACGATAGACCCGCACAACCTCCTCCTATAATTATATAATCAAATTCTTTCATTTAAATTTACTTCTTCATTAATTAAATCATGATCATGTTCAATATTATCATCGTTTTTGCTTAAAAGTGACAACTTAATTAAGTCAAAAATAGACAAAAAAGTTTCAATAATTTTTTCAATATTTGAAACATAAATCTTCCCAGATTTTTTATAACTCTCTAAATTTTTTTTATTTAAAATTTTATATCCTATTTTTCTATAAACTCTTCTGGCAACTAAAATAGAAAATCTGAAACTAAAAGGTATCTCTTTTATCGAGTAAAAGGAATTCTCATAATATTTTTCAGAAAGTTTAATTGTACTTTCTATATCTTCAAAACTTTCATTTATATAAAATCTATTATTTTTTTTATCCTCAACAACATCTCTGGAAATATTTGTTAATTGCATTGCAATTCCAAGGTCAATAGCAGATTTTAAGGATTGTTTTTTTTTTACATTTAATATTTTAGCCATCATCAATCCAACAGTGCCAGCCACTCTATAGGAATATATTAATACTTCTTTTTTTGAATTAAGTTTAACATTTTCTTTAATATCAGAATTAATCCCTTCAAATAAATCATATATAATTTTGGTAGAAATATTAAATTCGTTAATGAGGTCCCACATATTTTTAATAACTGGATCATCATAATTTTTACTTACAAAATTATTTCTAAATCTAATAAAATTATCCTTTTTAATTGCAATCTTATTTTCATCATCAGCAATATTATCTGCTACTCTGCAAAAATCATAAAGTGCGGAACATTTGTCATAAGTTTTTTTAGGTAAAAAAAAACCTGCCCAATTGAAAGATTTTGCGTAAATAGCTAAATAATTCTTAGATGACATTAAAATAATTTATCTAAAACTTTTGCTGAGGAGAGAACACCTGGAACCCCAGCGCCTGGGTGCGTACCTGCACCAACAAAATATAGACCATCATATATTTCAGATTTATTGTGAAATCTGAAGTATGCTGATTGAGTAAATTTAGGTTGAATAGAAAACCCAGATCCAAATTTTGTGTTTAATTCTTTTTCAAAATAGTCAGGTGTAAGATAAAAATCTTCAACTATATTGTTCTTAAGATCCGGCATTAAGTCTTTTTCCATTTTTTCAATTACAAGATTTTTCATTTTTTTCCCCTCGATTTCCCAATTAATCTTTGATTGATTATTAGGAACAGGTACTAGTACATAAAAACAATCATTTCCCTCTGGAGCCATTGTTTTGTCAGTAGCTGTTGGTCTGTGAAGATAGTAACTGATATCATTATTTAATTTTTTTTTATCAAATATATCATCAAGATGTTCTTTGTATTTGTTTCCAAATTTTATCGTATGATGTTCAACATTTTCATAAGTTTTCTTTGTACCAAAATAATAGACAAACAAACCCATAGAATATTGCATTCGACTTTTTTTCCAATTAAACAACATCGAGCTATTTTTGCTTTTGCTTAACATTTTTTCATAAAATGATGGTGGATCTGCATTACACACAACATTATCTGTATTAATTTCATTATCAGTGTTTAATTTTACACCAATTATTTTATTATTTTTTGTTATAATTTCAGTTACTTCTTTGTTTTTTATTACTTCAATTCCAACTTCGCCCATTAATTTTTCAAAACCTTTAATTATATTTCCTGTTCCCCCAACTGAATAATGTATTCCCCATTTTTTCTCTAAATAAAGAATTAATCCATAAATAGAAGTGGTGGTAAAAGGGTTTCCTCCAACTAGTAAAGGATGCATACTAAGCATTCTTCTTAATTTTTCATTTTTTATGTAAGAAGAAACTAATGAGTAAACTGACTTATAACTTTTTAATTTCATTAGAGATGGTATTTGCTGCATCATAAAAAAAGGTTTATTAAATGGAACATCAGCAAGTTCTAAAAAACCCTTATCAAATATCTTTTTCGTAAAATTTACTAATTTTTCATACCCCCCTAAATCCTCTTTACTTAGCTTCTCAATTTGGCTTTTCATTTCTACTTCGTCACCTGAATAATTAAATTTAGTTTTATCCTCAAAAATAAATTGATACCAAATTTTAAGTGGGGTGAGTTCTATATAATTTTTGGGATCTTTATTGAATAACTCAAACAATTCGTTAATTAAATAGGGTGCAGTAATTACTGTTGGCCCAGCATCATATATAAATCCATTTCTTTCAAAGACTCTAGCTCTACCACCTAGGTCTGGGTGTTTTTCTATTAATATTACTTTATGTCCTTTTGCTTTTAGTCTCAGTGCTGCAGCAATTCCACCAAATCCTGATCCAATTACAATAGACTTCATTTTAATAATTTATAGCTTTTTTGGAAAATTGTAAGTGTATTATGAGTTAATTTTTTTTAACTCTTCTTTGGTTTCATCTAAATTTTTTTGAAACACAGCGTCTAATTTTGACTTGTCTACAGATGTGGTAATTATTTTTTTAACCGAGTCCACAGCAATCTTTATTGACGCATCCTTAATTTCTTTTAAAGCAGCCTCTTTCATTTGACTTATTTTATTTTCAGCTAAATTTTTTTTAATTTCTGAGGATTTATGAAACTTATCATTCATTTCAATTATTAATCTATCAGCATCTTTTTTGGCATTCTCAAGAATTTCGTTGCTTACAGACTTGGCTGTATCTAATTTTTTTTGTGAGTTATCTAATAGTGTTTTTGCCTCAGTTCTTAATTTTTCACTTTCATCAATTTCATTTTTAATATCAGATATCATTTTATCTAAAATTTCAGAAATTTTTTGAGGAATTTTTAGGTAAATTAACGCTCCAAAAAAAATAATAAATGATATGGCTACCCAAAATGTTGCATCAATTGTCATAGTATTTATCTCCATTTCTTTTAGATAGATCTTCAACAATTGCAGATATACTACTATTATTTACTTCAGCTCCAATTAGTTTTTGCAATAACTCGGATGAAGTCTCAATAGCAATTTTATTTATTTTTTCTCGCGCATTTTTTCTTAATGCATCTATTTCTTCTTCAGCCTCAGCCATTTCATTATCAATTTGCTTATCAAGTATTTCTCTTTTTGCACCAATGTCTTTTAGTACTTTTTCTCTTGCTTGATTAAAAATACTATTAGCCTCAAGTTTGCTTTTAGATATAATTTCATCGTATTCTTTTAGTTTTGCATCACTATCTTCTCTTTGTTTCTCAGCAGCCTCAATATTTTCTAATATTTGAGATTTTCTCGATTCTAAATTTTTACTAATTTTTGGTAGTATAAGTTTGGATAAAACTAAATACATAATACCAAAAGTAAGTATTAACCAAAAAATTTGAGAAATCCAAAACTCTGGATTTAATTGAGGCATACCTCCGCTTTCAGCTGCAAAAGCTTCTTTAATAAAAAAGAAGCTAAAAAATATTGATTGAAAATATATTTTTTTAACCATCAATTTAAAACGCAAAGAGAATGATTAACGCAACTACTAATCCAAATAATCCTGTAGCTTCTGCTAGTGCAAAACCTAAAAGCAAGTTAGGAAATTGTTTTTGTGCTGCAGATGGATTTCTCATTGCACCAGACAAATAATTTCCAAAAATTATTCCTATACCGACTCCAGCTCCAGCTAAAGCAATTGCTGCTAAACCTGCTCCGATCATTTTTGCTGCTTCTAATTCCATTATATCCTCCTCTGTTATTAATGGTGTAAATTTAATGCATCATTTAAGTAGATGCAGGTTAAGATTGCAAAAACGTAAGCTTGAAGAAAAGCAACTAAGATCTCCAAACCTGTTAACGCAACCGAAAAACTTAGTGGAAGCCACCCACCAACTATTCCAAGACTAATTACAAAGCCCCCAAAAACTTTCATCATTGTATGACCAGCCATCATATTAGCAAATAATCTAACTGATAAACTTATAGGTCTACTTAAGTAAGAAATAATTTCTATAACTACGATCAAAGGGAGCAATACTGCTGGTACTCCACTTGGAACAAATAATTTTAAATATCCAAATCCATGTTTAATAAACCCAATCACAGTCACTCCAATAAATATAAACGCTGCTAGCACAAATGTTACAATGATATGGCTTGTAACAGTGAAAGTATAAGGTATCATTCCAAACATGTTGCAAAATAAAACAAACATGAAAAGAGAAAATATAAATGCAAAGTATGGTTTAGCTTTTGATCCAGCTGTATCGCTAATCATTTTAGATACAAAGGTATAGCTAAGTTCTGCCAATAATTGAATTTTGTTTGGTAGTATTGAATTTTTTTTTGATCCTAAATTAAAGACTAGCAAAATGGATATAGTACTTAAAATCATAAACAAACTTGCATTCGTAAACGATATGTCGAATGCTCCAACTTTAATTTCTGGTCCAATTCTATAAACTTCGAATTGGGACATAGGATTTGCTGCCATAGTACTTAATTTACTTTTGCATTTTTTTTGCAGATCTTATCACATTGGTTATTCCAGCAACCACACCCACAAAAAAAAATATTAATATAAACCAGGGTTTAGTACCAAAGGTCTTGTCAAAAATAAACCCAATAATTGTCCCCACAGCCACTGCAGAAACAAGTTCTGTGCTCAATTTGAATGCAGTTCCTATAGGTGAGGGGTCATTCTTTTTATTGTAGAGATTTTTCTTTGAAATCTTGCTTTTTGCAATCTCTAAGCGAGTTTTGAAAGGGTCTTTTGGCATTTATATAGTTTAAGCAACCATACTCTCTGCTTTTTGTAAATCAACAGCCACGAGTTGACTAATTCCTTTTTGAGGCATTGTGACCCCATACAGTCTGTTCATTTTTGACATAGTTAAAGCGTGATGAGTTACAATTATGAATTTGGTGTTGGTGATTTTAATTAGTTCCTCAAGTAAACTACAAAATCTTGTTACGTTAGCATCGTCAAGCGGTGCATCAACCTCATCCAATACACATATAGGTGAAGGGTTTGTTAAAAATACTGCAAAAATTAATGAGAGGGCAGTCAATGCTTGCTCACCTCCAGATAACAAAGTTATAGATTGAAGTCTTTTTCCTGGAGGACTAACCAACATTTCTAAACCTGCTTCAAGTGGATCATCAGAGTCCACCAATTCTAGTTTGGCATTTCCACCATTGAAAAGTTTTGTATAAACTTCATTAAATTTTCTATTAACTTTTTCAAAAGCTTCAATTAATCTTTCTCTCCCTTTTTGATTAAGTTCGTTAATGCTATCTTTCAGTTTCACGATAGCAGTAACAAGGTCGGCACGATCCTGTTCCATTTTTTTTATCTCTTCTTCATATTTACTTGTTTCTTCATCTGCTTTTAGATTTACAGATCCTAATTTTTCTCTTTCTTGTTTTTTCTTGTCTAAAGCATCTTCTTGGTCAACTGGGTTTGGAAGCTCTTCTACTCCGTTTAGATTTGAATTTTCCAAAATATTATCTTCATTCAAATTTAACTCAGAACTAATTCTATCAAGGAGATCACTTTTTCTTTTTTGCAGGCCTTCAATTGTAGCACCTGAGCTTGCTTTTCTTTCTCTGATTTGAATCGATTGTTCTTGAATTTCATTTAATTGTGTTCTTAACATTTCAATTTTTTGATCTGTTTCATCTATAATCGCTTCATTATCAATTTTTTCTTTATCTGAAATTCTTAAATTTTCTGAAATTTGACCTTTTCTTTCAGCCTGTACTCTAGGTTGATTTTCTAAATCACTTAATTGTTTTGATAATTTTTCTTTTCTTTGTGTTAGTTCATTAACCATTTTTTCTGAGTTAGTTAGTAAATTTTTCCAACTTTCAATTTCAGTTTCAATGGTTTTAATTCTCTCATTTCTCTTTAGAGACTCATTTTTAATTGATTGATTTTTACTATATGCATCAGCATATTTTTCTTGAAGTAACTTTATATTTTTTGATTTTTCACTAACTCCTAATAATTCACTTCTAGATCTCTCATTTTTTAAATCATTTAAAAAACTATCTAGATCCATATTACATCTATCTAGAAGTGTTACTGCTTGATTTATTTCGTTACTGTCTATTAATTCTTTTACCCTTGATATTGTATTTTTTATATTTTTTATTGGACCAACACTTATATTTACAGTTTCTTCAGCTAAATTATTTACAACTTCATCAACAGCTTTTTGTTCTTCTTTAAGTTTATTTTTTGCACTTTCTAACTCTTCATTAGATAATTTTTCTGTTTCAAAATACTTCGAGTCTATTTCAATTAATTCAGTTTTTTCTTCCTTCAATCTTTTTTCATTTGAGTTAGCGTCTATAATAATCCCTTTTTCTCTAGTTATATCATCATCAAGTGTTTGAATTGATTTTTTGATGCTTTCTATCTCATCTTGAATTCTTGTATTTTCCTCATCTAAACTTTGAAGTTCTAAATTAAGTCTTTGTATCCTTGATAAATTTTCAATATTTTTCTCTCTCAATGGATTTACTTTATCTGTAAAAGTTTTAATTGAGTTTTCTAATTCAGATATTTTGTTATTAAATCCTTCTACTTCTCCTTCTGCCTCAGTATTAATTTCATTTTCTATTCTAATTTCTTTATCTATTTCTAATAATTTTAAATAATATAAACCTGCTTCAATTTTTTTAATTTGATCTGAAATTAGTTTGTATTTTGTTGCCTCTTCAGCTTGTTTTTGAAGATTTGCTAATTGTTTTTCTTGCTGTCTTCTTAGTTCATCCGCTCTTTTTAGATTATTCTCAGCCGCACCTAATCTTAATTCAGCCTCATGTCTTCTAACGTGTAAACCAGATATTCCTGCAGCTTCTTCTAAAATAGCCCTTCTATCTGTTGGTTTCGCTGTTACCAATGCACCTATTCTTCCTTGACTAATCATAGATGGAGAGTGCGCACCAGTCGAAAGATCTGCAAAAAACATTTGCGCATCTCTTGCTCTTACTTCTTTATTATTAATATAAAATTTAGATCCTTTATCTTTTTCTATTTTTCTTCTAACTTGTATTTGCTCTAATTCACGGTATTGGATAGGGCCTTCTTTATCTTTGTTTTCAACTTCGATTGATACTTCTGCAATATTTTTTGATGCTTTGTTAGATGTCCCTGAAAATATAACATCCTCCATACCAGATCCACGCATACTTTTTGCCGAGGTCTCTCCCATTACCCATCTTAAAGATTCTACAATGTTTGATTTTCCACAGCCGTTAGGACCCACTATACCGGTGAGACCATCTTCAATTAAGAAGTTGGTTTTTTCTGCAAAAGATTTAAATCCGTTTAATTGGATTTTTTTAAACTCCATGCACTAACTTATATCAGTTTTTCTAGCGCTTTTTTTAAATTTTTATAATTTAGAGTTTTTTCAAATTTTTCGTTGTTAATAATAATCGTAGGAGTTGCGTTCACTTTGAAGTTCTTTGCTCCATCGATTCGATCGTTTAATACAAAATCTTCAATTTCCTTATTATTTATACAAGTATCAAAATCAATATTAAATCCTTCACCTTTTAAAAATTTTTGTAAATTCTTATTTGCCTCCTGTATCGAACTTCCCTTTACCCATTTTTGTTGATTAGCATATAAACTTTGAAGGATATCCGAATTTCCATCATTCTTACACTGAGAAACTTTAGAT
>CACMRS010000025.1 GCA_902616165.1 uncultured Pelagibacteraceae bacterium | reverse complement strand
TGTACATTTAGCGTATTCTTTACTTAATTTGTCATATTTTGAACAATCCTCTGCAAATGAATAAGTAAAACTAAATAAAGAAATGAATAGAGCTGAGATTGTAATTTTAATTATTTTCATTTTTTCTTTTTTTTTGATTTTTTATTCTTATCGTATTCTCTTCTTTTCTCAATTAGTATAAGAGCTTCTTCCATGGTTAACTCTGCTGGGTCTTTTTCCTCAGGTATTGTTGCATTTAAAGATTTATATTTTATGTATGGTCCATACTGACCTTTCATGATTCGGACTGGTTTTTGATCTTCAGGATGTTCTCCCAAGTCTTTTATAATTGAAGACGACATTCTTCCAGGTTTTGCTTCAGCTATAAGAGTAATAGCTCTATTTAATCCAATAGAAAAAATTTCATCGACATTTTCTATCCTTGCAGACTTATTCTCACATTTTAAATAAGGACCAAATCTACCAGTATTTAATATTATTTCTTTTTGATTATCAGGATTTATTCCTAGTGATTTAGGAAGAGAACATAAAAATTTAGCTTTATCTAAATCTATATTTTCTAATTCAATTCCTTTTGGAATTGATACATTTTTCAATAGTTCATTTACCTCGGTTTTCTTTTTTTTTATTTGTTTTCTTTTTTTAGTTTTTTCATCTTGAATGTTCTCTTCAAGAATTTTCTCATACTGAAGATAAGGACCAAATCTTCCATTTTTTAGAAAAATATCATTTCCATTTTCGTGTTTTCCAAGAAATTTTGGCTCTGCAAGTTGTGACTGAGCAGCCGCTTTAGCTTTTGATAATGGTCTTGTAAATTTACATTCTGGATAGTTTGAACACCCAATAAAAGCACCTCCTCTAAAACTATTTTTTAAGCTTAATGAACCAGTGTCACATAACTGGCATTTTCTAACTATCTTTCCTTCTTTATCTGTATCAAATATTAATGCTCCTAAACTCTCATTTAAAAGATCTAAAACCTCTCTGGTTCTTTTTTCTTTCACCTCTGAAACATTGCTATTAAAGTCTTTCCAAAACATCTCTAGAACTTTTATCCAACTTTCTTTACCTGAGGTAATTTCATCTAATTGATCCTCTAGTCCAGCTGTAAAATTATAATCAACGTATTTTGAAAATAGTTTTTCCAAAAATGCAGAAATTAACTTACCTCTGTCGGTTGGAAAAAATCTTTTATTAACTATTTCTGCATAGCCTCTATTTGCAATTGTTGAAATTATACTTGCGTAAGTTGAGGGTCTTCCAATACCTAACTCTTCTAATTTTTTAACCAAACTCGCCTCTGAGTAACGTGGGGGAGGCTGTGTGAAATGCTGTTCATCAATAATGGCTTCTATATTAATTGGTCCTTTTGACATCTCTGGTAAAATTTGTTCATCATCATCTTTACTTTGATTTGAATAAACTTTTAAAAATCCGTCAAATTTCAAAACTGATCCACTTGATTTACATATCGTTTTACTGTCATCAGACTCAATTGTTATTGTATTTCTATCAAATTTTGCTGTCTCCATTTGAGACGATAGAGCTTTAGACCAAATTAAAGAATATAATTTTTGCTGGTCAGGACTTAAATACTTTTTAACAGAATCTGGATTTCTATTAATATCAGTCGGTCTTATTGCTTCATGGGCTTCCTGAGCATTTTTTGCCTTTTTTCCAGAGTAATTATTTGGATTTTCTGGCAAGTATTCATTTCCGAATTCTTTTTTAATAAAATTTCTAAAATCAGAGACAGCCTCAACTGATAAATTAGTTCCATCTGTTCTCATATAAGTAATTAACCCAACTGTATCCCCTTCAATTTCAATTCCTTGATAAAGTTTTTGTGCTATTTGCATTGTTCTTGATGCGCCAAAACCCAATCTACTAGAAGCAACTTGCTGAAGTGTTGATGTTGTAAATGGTCCTGAGGGATTTCTGCTAACAACTTTTGAGGAAATATCGGTTATGTTAAACTTTTTTGTTTTAATATTATCAATTGCTTTTTCAATTTCTATTTTGTTTTTAAATGAGAATTTTTCAATTTTTACTCCATCAAGTTGAGAAATACTTGATGTAATTTTGCTTTTGTTTTTATTTTGAAAATTAATACTTAAAGTCCAAAATTCTTCAGGTTTAAATAATTCAATTTCATGTTCTCTTTCAGTAATCAATTTCAGTGCAACAGATTGAACTCTACCTGCAGATTTTGAACCAGGTAATTTCGTCCATAGTATTGGCGATATATTAAATCCTACCAAATAATCTAATGCTCTTCTAGCCATGTAAGCATCGACCAATAGAGGCTCTATCTGTCTTGGATTTTCAATACCATATGTTACAGCTTTTTTTGTTATTTCATTAAATACCACACGTTCAATTTCTTTGTCTTTTAAAAGTTTTTTTTCATCTAAATACTCTTTTACATGCCAAGCTATAGCCTCTCCCTCACGATCTGGGTCAGTAGCAAGAATTATTTTCGAGGATTCTTTTGCAGCATCTGTAATTTCTTTAAGATATTTTTTTGAAAAGCTATCAACTTCCCATTCCATTTTAAAATTTTGATCTGGATCAACGGATCCATTTTTTGAGGGAAGATCTCTAATATGACCATAGCTTGCTAAAACGGTATAGTTATCGCCTAAATATTTATTAATTGTTTTCGCTTTAGCAGGGCTTTCAACTATGACTAGATTCATAGAATAACAAACTACTCAAAAGAGTTTGATAGTCAAATTAATAAATTTTTGTCTTAGTTTCTTCTTTATTTTTCAGGCGTTTAATATTTTCTCTGTGGGTAAAAAATATTAAAATAAACATTATTACGTAAAAAAATACATTTTCTGATCCTTCCATAAGTAAAATATAAACAGTTATAGAAAGTGATCCTATCAAGGAAGCTAAAGAAGAATATTTAGAAACAAAAAAAATTATTAACCAACTAATACCAAACACTAAACCAAAAATAATATTTAAGGAAAAAAGTATCCCAACATATGTTGCTACACCTTTGCCACCTTTAAATTTTAACCATATAGGGAACACATGACCTATAAAAGCACATAAAGCTGAAATATAGATCGCATCAGGAAAATTAATTTTTACGTATAAAACAGGTATTACTGCTTTTAATACATCTAGTATTAGTGTTGAATAACCAATTAGTTTATTACCAGTTCTTAGAGCATTTGTTGCACCAATATTACCAGAGCCTATCTCTCTAATATCTTTTTTTAAAAATATTCTAGTTAAAATTAATCCAAAAGGAATTGATCCCATTAGGTATGAGATTATACCTATTATAAAAAGTTCCATTTTTATATTTTAAATAATTCTATACCTTTTACAAATGTATTGGTTACTTTTCCTTGAAGTTTCTTATCTTCAATTGAAGTATTTTTAGATTTAGAGATTAAATTTTCTTTTTTTACAATCCATGGTTTATTGATATCCACTATGCAAAAATCTGCATCATTTCCAATAGACAGGTTTCCTTTATTTATGTTTAATATTTTTGCTGGGTTAGATGTTAATGCTTGAATTATGGTTTCAAGTTTTACAGATCCATTATGAAATAATTCTAAACTTAAAGATAACAATGTTTCAATACCCGACGCACCTGTTGCAGCTTGAGCAAAAGTTAATCTTTTAGATTCTTCATCTTCAGGTTTATGGTCAGAAACAATTACATCAATAGTTTTATCTTTTAATCCTTGAACTAAAGCTTCTCGATCTTCTTCTCTTCTCAGCGGAGGTGATAATTTTAAAAATGTTCTAAAATCTCCAATATCATTTTCATTTAATGAAAGATTGTTTATTGATACACCGCAAGTAAATTTAACGTTTTGTTTACGTTCTTTAATTATATCTACAGATTTCCCTGTTGATAGTTGAGATATATGATATCGACATTTAGTTTTTTCTAAGAGAGTAAGATCTCTTTCAATTATAATTCTTTCAGCAATATCTGGTATGCTTGATAAGCCTAGTTTTGTTGCAATAATACCAGAATTAATCATGCCATTTTTAGCTAAATCGTAATCTTCAGCATGTTGCATTATAAGACATCCCAAATCTTTAGCTGAATTCATAATTCTAGACATAAGTCTAGTATTTTGAATTGTTTTTACCCCGTCAGTAAAAGCAATAATTCCTTTTTTAGCTAGTAACCCAAATTCAGTCATATTGGTGCCGTCAGTGTTTTGAGTTAATGAAGCGCAAGGAAAGATATTTATTTTAGACTTATCACGTCCTCTTCTTTTTAAAAAATCTACAATTGATACATTATCTATTATTGGATCTGTATTAGGCATGGTTACGACGGAAGTTACTCCACCAGACAATGCTGCATTACTTAAAGTCCTAAAATTTTCTTTATATTCATATCCTGGCTCGCCTACAAAAACTCTCATATCGACTATACCAGGAAATATATATTTACCCTTTAAGTCAGTAGGTTTTTCTCTAGTTGGTAAATTGTTTGTATTTACCTTTTTTCCTATTGCTTCTATCTTTCCGTCTTCTCCAATTATTAATCCACCATTTTCATTTATGGAATTATGAGGATCTATAATGTTTGCATTTATAAAGTATTGTTTTTTCATTTATTCACAAAATATTTTTAAACATGCCATTCTTACAGCAACACCTAATTCAACTTGTTCTTTAATTACACTTTTGTTTATGTCATCTGCTAATCTTGTATCAATCTCAATTCCTCTATTCATTGGTCCAGGATGCATAATTAGAGCATCTGATTTTGCATGATCAAGTTTGTCAGGGGTTAATCCATAATATTCGTAATACTCTCTATTTGATGAAAGATATGAACTTGTCATCCTTTCATTTTGCAATCTAAGCATCATAACAATATCACAATCTTTGAGGCCTTTTTTCATATCAGTAAAAGTGTTTACACCAAATTTTTCAATTTCTTTTGGCATAAGATTAGATGGTGCAACGATATTAACTTCAGCTCCTAACATTGTAAGAAGATAAATATTCGATCTAGCTACTCTTGAATGAAGTATATCTCCACATATTGCTATTTTTAATCCTTGAATTTTTTTTTTTCGATTTCTAATTGTTAATGCATCTAATAATGCTTGGGTAGGGTGTTCGCGTCTACCATCCCCAGCATTTAATACGACACAATTAACTTTTTGAGATAATAGATTACATGCACCAGAGTCTTGATGTCTGACCACAATTATATCAGGATGCATTGCATTTAAGGTCATTGCTGTATCAATCAAAGTTTCACCTTTCTTAATTGCAGAGTTACCCATATTCATTGACATAACATCCGCACCAAGTCTTTTTCCAGCAAGTTCAAATGAGCTTTGAGTTCTAGTTGATGGCTCAAAGAATAAATTTATTTGCGTTTTACCTCTTAACACATCAATTTTTTTATTTTTACTCTGATTTAATTTTATGAAAGCTTCTGACTCATCCAGGATATAATTAATATCATTAACTGATAAATCTTGGATACCTAAAAGATGTTTTTGTGAGATTTTAATAGCTTTATTGGTTTTAATTGCCATTAAAATTAACTCTATAGCTATAAAGCCCCTAAATGGCAAGGATTAATTATTTAAATAATCTATAGCTCCTTGAAGAATAAATGCAGCTGCATTTTGATCTATGTTTTTTTCACGCTTAGAAACATTAACATCAAGCTGACTGGATAGATTAAATGCGCCAACAGTTGAAAGTCTTTCATCCCATAAGCAAACATCTACTTCGATATTTTGGTCTATATTTTTAGATACATCACTTACTGATTGAGCAGAAGGACCTAATGAACCATCCATGTTAATTGGATAACCAATGATAATTCCTTTAATATTGTTTTCCTCTATTATTTTTTTTAATTCGTTGATTAGATCATCATTATTGGTTTTATTGATCGTTTTAAAAGGTGTGGCTATTGACTGTTTTTCATCACAAATTGATACACCGATTCTTTTTGAACCAAGATCTAAACCAATCAATCTAGAGGTTTCAGACTGTTTTTTTTTGAATTCTTCAATAGTGATCATATTGTATATTTTAAACTTAAGTGATAGTTTGCGACATATTTAAATACCATATGAGCATCGATCTTAAAACAATAAAGCACATATCTAAACTATCTAGAATTTCTGTAGATGAGAAAAAAGCAGAGAAACTTGCAGGAGATTTAAATTCAATTTTTGATTTTATTGAAAAACTTAATGAATTAAAAACTGAGAATGTTGAACCATTGACTTCTGTTGCTGAAACAACTCTAAAACTAAGGTCAGATGAAGTGAAAAGTAAAAACTTAAGAGATCAAGTAATAAAAAATTCTCCTAAGGAAAATGAAGATTATTTTGTAGTACCAAAGGTAATTGAATAATGTCAGAAATAACTAAACAATCATTATCTCAGTTAGTAGAAAATATAAAAAGTAAAAAACTTTCATCTAGTGAAGTTACTAAAGCATTTGTTGAAAGATCAGAAAAATCAAAAGAATTAAATACATATATAACCGAAGATTATGCAAATGCTTTAAATAAAGCAAAAAAGTTTGATGAAAAACCTAATCTTGATCTTAAATTGCCTGGCATTCCAATGGCTGTAAAAGATTTATTTTGTACAAAAGATTTAAGAACTACGGCAGGTAGTAAGATTTTAAATAACTTTGTTCCAACTTACGAGTCAACAGTCACACAAAACATTTGGAATGAAGGAGCTATCCTAATGGGTAAATTAAATTGCGATGAATTTGCAATGGGTTCATCTAATGAAACTAGTTTTTTTGGTAATGTACAAAACCCAATTGATAAAAATTTAGTTCCAGGAGGATCCTCTGGTGGATCGTCTTCTGCTGTAGCAGCTCAATTAACACCAATAACTATTGGAACAGATACAGGTGGATCTATAAGACAGCCTGCTTCATTTACTGGAACGGTCGGTTTAAAACCTACTTATGGTAGTTGCTCTAGATACGGTATTGTAGCATTTGCATCATCTCTAGATCAAGCTGGTCCAATGGCGCAAAATGTTAAAGATTGTGCATTGTTACATGAAGTTATTAGTACTTATGATGAAAAAGATTCTACTTCAATAGATTTTAAAAGAAACGAGTACAGCAAAGAATTAACAAAAGATATCAAAGGAAAAAAAATAGGAATACCCAAAGAATATAGAGTAGATGGCATGCCTAAAGAAATAGAAGACCTATGGAAAAAAGGTATTGAATACGCAAAAGATTGTGGTGCTAAGATTATCGATATATCTCTACCCCATACTAATTATGCACTACCAACTTATTATATCGTAGCACCAGCAGAGGCCTCATCTAATTTGGCTAGATACGACGGTGTTAAATACGGTTTTAGAGCTGAAGGAGAAAATCTTATTGATATGTATGAAAAAACTAGATCTGAAGGATTTGGTGCTGAGGTTCAAAGAAGAATAATGATTGGAACTTATGTTTTATCTTCAGGATATTATGATGCTTATTATCTTAAAGCACAAAAGGTAAGAAAACTTATTAAAAATGATTTTGATGATGCTTATAAAAAAGTTGATGCAATTCTAACCCCATCCACTCCAAGTTCAGCTTTTAAAATTGGTGAAAAAACAAATGATCCGGTTTCAATGTATTTAAATGATATTTTTACTGTTCCCGTCAATTTAGCAGGTTTACCTGGAATTTCTATACCTGCAGGCCATGATGCTAAAGGATATCCATTAGGATTACAGATAATTGGTAAAGCTTTTGATGAACAAAATATTTTAAACATTGCATATGCTATGGAAGAAAAAATTAATTTTAAAAACAATATTACTGATTGGTGGGTTAAGTGAGTAAGAACAAATCTGAATATCTAATTAATAGACATGATAATCAATATGAAGTTGTTATTGGTTTAGAAGTTCATGCACAAGTTACATCGGAGTCAAAATTATTCTCAACATCAGCGACTAAATTTGGAGCAGAGCCAAATACCCAAGTAAGTTTAGTTGATGCAGCATTTCCAGGAATGTTGCCAGTAATAAACGAGTATTGCGTAAAACAAGCTATCAAAACAGGAATTGGTTTAAAAGCTAAAATCAATAAGAGATCTGTCTTTGATAGAAAAAATTATTTTTATGCAGACTTACCTCAGGGATATCAAATCTCACAATTCAAAGATCCAATTGTAGGTGAGGGCAAGGTAATACTTGATATGCCAGATGGTCAAAAAGAAGTAGGTATAGAAAGATTACACTTGGAGCAAGATGCGGGTAAAAGCATTCATGATCTAGATCCTAAAAATACTTTTGTAGATTTAAATAGATCAGGTGTGGCTTTAATGGAAATTGTAAGCAAACCTGACCTAAGGTCCCCAGATGAAGTAAATGCATATATTAAAAAATTAAGATCTATAATGAGATATTTAGGCACCTGTGATGGAAACATGCAGGAAGGATCTTTAAGAGCTGATGTAAATGTATCTGTTAGAAAAAAAGGTTCAAAAGAGTTTGGAACCAGATGTGAGATTAAAAATGTTAACTCAATAAAATTCATGCAGATGGCAATTGAATACGAGGCTAATAGACAAGTTGATTTAATTGAGGATGGTCAAACGATTGATCAAGAAACAAGACTTTTTGATACTAAAAAGAATGAAACCAGATCAATGAGATCAAAAGAGGATGCCCATGATTATAGATATTTTCCAGATCCAGACTTATTGCCATTAGAAGTTTCAGATGATTTTATTGAAAACTTAAAATCAGAAATTCCAGAGCTACCAGATGAAAAGAAAAAAAGATTTATAGAAAAATTCAAACTATCACCTTACGAAGCAAACATTTTAGTTTCTGATATTGAAACATCAAATTACTTTGAAAATGTAATTAAGAAATCTGATGTAAAACTTGCAACGAATTGGATAATTGGTGAATTATTTGCAGCCTTAAATGAAAAAAATTTAGAAATAACTGAAAGCCCTATAAGCGCAGGTAATTTATCAAAATTAATTAATTTAATTAAAGATGGAACAATTTCTGGAAAAATTGCAAAAACTGTTTTTGAACAAATGATGGAAGGAGACAAAGATCCTCAGAAAATTGTTGAAGAAAAAGGTTTAAAACAAGAGAGTGATCCAAAAGCACTAGAGGCACTGATAGATAAAGTTATTGATGATAACAGAGACAAAGCTACTGAATATAAATCAGGTAAAGTTAAATTATTTGGTTTCTTTGTAGGTCAAGTAATGAAAGTTTCTGGTGGAAAAGCAAATCCTCAATTAGTTAATGAGATTTTAAAGAAAAAACTTTAGAATTTATGGGCTCAGACCTAAATATAACCAAAGAACTCCAAGAGTATATTTTAAGTCATGGATTTAATTTACATCCAGTCCAAAAAGAAATAATTGATTACAACGAATCTCTTGGTGATATCAAAAGAATGCAAATCTCAATTTCACAAAGTCAATTTTTGCATTTAATTATAAAAATTTCAAATATCAAAAAAATTTTAGAGATAGGTACATTTACAGGATTAAGTACTTTATCTATGGCTTTGGCATTATCAGATGATGGCAAAATCATTGCTTTAGATAAAAATGAAGAAACTAATAAAGTTGCATTAGAATTTTTTAAAAAAGCTAATCAAGACCATAAAATAAAAACATTAATTAAACCTGCTTTAGAAAGTTTAGATGAAATTAAAAATGAAAAGTTTGATTTAGTTTTTATCGATGCTGATAAAATGAATTATATTGAATACTACGAACGTTCTATACAATTATTGAACAAAAAGGGTCTAATAATCATTGATAATGTTTTATGGTATGGAGAAGTTGTTAATGAAAGTAATACTGACAAATTAACTAAAAATATTAAAGATTTTAATAATCATATTTCAAAGGATACAAGGGTTGAAAAGTTAATAATTCCTCTTGGTGATGGAATGACTGTTGGTAGAAAATTATAATGTTTGAAGTAGTTGGTTTTTATAAATTTGTAAAAATTTCATATCTTAAGAAAAAACAAAAAGTTTTATTTGAAACTTTAAAAAAG
>CACMRS010000024.1 GCA_902616165.1 uncultured Pelagibacteraceae bacterium | reverse complement strand
ATTATTTCTAAGTTTATGATCAACGTGCAAATATTTTACTTTTAGTTGTTTTTTAATCGAATAAATTTTTGACAAAAAACATAAAGCTAGACTGTCTGGTCCTCCAGAAACAGCAACAATAAAATCCTCGTTTAATTTAAGATTTTTTTCAAATTTTTTATAAATTTTAGAAGTTTGTTTATCTTTTAATTGATTTAATAAAAACTTATGAGTCTTGTTTGATGCATTCAAATTTTTTGGACTCATATTTTGCTTTTTGTATTACAGACTGATTTGCGTTAGGATATTGTAATTCTACACCATTTATCATTTTACATCCTTGGTCTTTTTCACCAATTTGAACCATTGATACTCCAAGTTTTAATAAGTTAATTGGAGCTTTTTTTCCTTTAGGATATTTTTGGTAACCCTCTAAATAAGCAGAAGCTGCATCAGTATATAATTGTCTGATTCTAAATGTTTCTGCATACCAGTATTGTGCGCTACCCGCTAGCTCATGATCAGAGTTAGATAGAACAAATTCTCTAAAAGCTCTTTCTGCTGTACTGTAGTCTCCAACTTTTAAAAAACTCGTTGCAAATTCATATTGCTCTACTGGATTTAAATCTTGAGGAAGTATTTTTTCTTCAGATTGAAAAGTTTCTGTTACAATTGAAGCTGTAGTATCTACAGATTGAATTTGTTGTGAAGTTTCGTTTGTTTCTGTATCTTTATATGAAATTGTTCCTAAGTCTTGGGGCTGTGAACTACCAGGTAAAACTTTTGGCTCATCAGTCTTTGGTTTTGAACTTAATTGGCTATCTGTATTACCAACGTTTCCAGAACTAATATTATTTTCTATGTCTTGAAATCTAATTTGGTTATCTGCTTGAATTTTCGAAAGACGGGTAGATAATTTATCCAATTTAAAATTTATTTCTTCAAATTTATTAGTAAGTTCTCTAAACTGATCTTCAACTTCAGACAATTTCAATAAATGTCTTGTTAGAACATCTTCTGAATTTTGATCTAGATCTGAGACTGAACTATCATTAGTGTTTGTTTGTAGCTCAATGGATCCAGAATAAACTGCTCTTTCAAGAGTTTTAAGATCATTTTTTATTATTTCTAATGTTTCATAAATATTATGGTTATCCGCAAATGAAAAATTTGCAAAAACTAAATTTAAGATAAATAATAATTTTAAAACTACTAATTTAAATATGATCATTATTTAAGTTAGATATATTATTATAAAAATGGCAAAAAAAAGACCCTGGAACCTTTATTGGATCTAGGGTCTTTAATTTTAAATAATTAATTTGCTTTAACAGTTACCGATCTTCTGTTTTTTGACCAAGCTAATGGATTTGAGCCAGAGTCAACTGGTCTCTCTTTACCATAACTTAAAACAGTTATTCTGTCTGATGATATTCCATAAGTCATTAGATAATCTTTAGCTGCGTTGGCTCTTCTTTCTCCAAGGGCTAAGTTGTATTCTCTAGTTCCTCTTTCATCCGCATGACCTTCAAGCACTACATTTATACCTGGATTTTTTCTTAACCAGGCTGCTTGAGCTCTTAAAGTCTCTCTAGAAGCTGTGGTTAATATCGACTCATTTGTTGCAAAGAATACTCTGTCTGGAACACCGTCCGCAAGATATTCAACAGTATCTGTTCCTGTATAAACATCACCTTGCATTTGACCACTTATCTCAACATTTGAAACTTCTTTTTTAGTTGCACAAGCCGTAAGGGCTACACAAGCCATTAATACCAAAAGTGTGTTTTTTAAAATTTTGTTTAATCTCATTAAATTGCTCCTTGCTGCTAATTTCAATTTCCTAACTTTTTCACAACTAAATAGAGGTTTCAAGTCTAAAAATCAAGAAATTTAAAAAATTAATCTCTTAATTACTTAATAATGATGACCATGATGGGTCAGAAGCATCTGTTGGTGTCTTAATTTGACGTTCATTATATCCTGTTAAATCTATAGACCATAATTTTGCAGAAAAACCCTCTCCTTTAGAGTTGGTTTTTGTCTCTCTATAAAATATCAAAACTCTACCATTTGGAGACCAAGATGGAGCCTCTTGATAATAATTTTCAGTCAGCAGTCTTTCGCCACTACCATCTGTTCTCATCACACCTATATAAAATTTACCCTTATGTAATTTGGTAAATGCAATCAAATCACCTCTAGGAGACCATACGGGTGTCCCATATAAACCGTTACCAAAAGAAATTCTTTTTACATCACTTCCATCATTCTTCATTACATAAATTTGCTGATAACCACTTCTATCTGAATTAAATGTAATATATTTTCCATCAGGTGAATATGATGGAGAAGTATCAATTGATGGGTGATTTGTAATTTTTTCAACAATTCTATTTTCTAAATCCATAGTGTAAATATCTGACTTTCCATCTTTAGCAAAACTCATAATTATTTTTTTACCATCAGGTGAAAAACGTGGTGCAAATGTCATCCCAGGAAAATCTCCAACTACTTCTTGTGTTCCAGTTTCTATATCTAATAAGTAAACTCTAGGCATATTTTTAAAGTAAGACAAATAGGTTACCATTTGACTTGCTGGATTAAATCGTGGTGTTAAAACTAACTCATTACCTAATGTCAAAAATTTATTATTAGCTCCGTCTTGATCCATGATTGCTAATTTTTTAATTCTTTGTGTTTTTGGTCCTTCTTCTGAAACATAAATTATTCTTGTATCAAAATAACCTTTTTCTCCTGTCAGTCTTTCATAAACTTTATCAGAAATAATATGACCTACTCTTCTCCAATTTTTAGGAACTGTAGTGAATGCTAAAGCCATCATTTCTTTAGCAGCTAAAACGTCCCATAATCGAAACTCAACTCTTAACTTGTCGTCAACATAATTTACTTTGCCAGTAATAAGTGCTTGAGCTTTAATTAAATTCCAATCTTCAAATCTTGGTTTTAAATTTGCAATATCAGGAGCTTGTAAAAAAGCCTTTTTGTCTAGAGGATTAAATAATCCCGAGATTCTCAAATTATTCTCAACAATATTTGATATCTCGGAGCCAATATTTTCTTTTTTAAGTATTTTTTCAAAAACTTTTCTAGAGTCTTCATCAATTGAGAGGGGGGAAACTGCTAACGGTAGTGGATTTAAATTTCCCCTAGTTATATCAACTTCTATTAAAGCATTTACATTAATAGGTATTAATATAAAAAATAAAATTAAAATTTTTTTTGTCATTTAAATATACTAACCTTCTAACATCTCTCTTGCATCAAAATTTAATTGTAATTCTTTCCATCTTTCATATCCAGTTGTTGGAACTCTTAATGGTTGACATAACTTGACAGCTCTCAAAGCGCTTTCTGCTAAAACCTTGTAAAATCCTTGGCCTGGTTTATTCATTCTTGCATGGTCCAAAATTTCTGTTTTTGATACTGTTCCATCGGGTTTTAATTTTAACTTTATTCTTACCAATAAATTTTCATTGTATGGTAATCCTAATGGAATACTCCAGCACCCAAATATTTGTGCTTTAAGAGCATCCTCTTCGCTTAGTGTAAGACCTGTGTTTTCTACATTTCTTTCTTGATCTTGAGTAATGTCATCATTTGTTTTTAAAATTTCTGCACTCTCTTCTTTCGATTTATCAATTAAAGCAGCAATATTATTTGGATCAAACAAATCTTTTTTTTCAAATTCTGACACTTGTTTAACTTCATTATCTACTTTTTCAGGATTTTGTTTTTTTTCCTCTTTAGTTACAACCTTTTTTAAAGTTTTTTCTGGAAGTGGAATTGCCTCAGGAGTTTCGTTCTTAATTTTTTTATTATTTTGATCAGGAGCCAGAACAGTTTTTGTTTTTGTTTTTTCTACTTTTTTTGGTGGAGCTTGTTCTGAAACAAGTTTTTTTTCTTTCTCTTTTACTTTCTCAATTATTTTTTTAGCCTTAGGTGCAAATGGAATATTGGTTTTTTCTGCTATTTGAATTAACTCAACTGATACTATTGGTGGAATATCAAGTGGTTTCTTTGCCAAAAAAGGTAAGCTCATAGCTGTAATGAAAATTAACAAAGCATGTAAAGCAGAAGAAATAATTAAACTTCTATTCACTTTAATTACCTTTGTTTATATGGTTCTGAAATCAATGCTACTTTAGTAAAACCAGATCCTGACAGTAATCCCATTATTTCTAAAACTCTTCCATAATTTATAGTTTTATCACCTCTAACATAAATTCTGGTATCAGTTCTATTTTTTGAAACCGCTAAAACCTTTGCAATAATGTTATCGTATTCAACTTTTGCTTCTTGAATAAAAATTTCACCTTTTGCATTAATTGAAAGTGTTAAAGGTTCTGTCTCTTCTGGTAAAGAGTCTGCTGAACTTTCTGGTAAATCAACTTGAACACCAACAGTTAACAACGGTGCTGTAACCATAAAAATTATTAACAATACAAGCATTACATCCACAAAAGGAGTAACATTTATTTCACTCATTGGTTCTTTAGAAGAACGATTTAATTTAAATGCCATTTAAATAATTGTTAAAAATCTTTTTGAAAAATTTTCTAATTTTTCTGAATATTTTTTGGCATCATTATTAAATTTATTGTATGCCACTACTGCTGGTATTGCAGCCAATAGACCAAGTGCAGTTGCAAATAAAGCTTCGGCTATTCCTGGCGCGACTATCGCAAGACTTGTGTTTCTTGAAATAGCTATAGATTGAAAAGAATTCATAATTCCCCAAACAGTTCCAAACAAACCAATAAATGGTGCAGTTGAGCCTACTGTTGCCAAAAAAGTAAAACCTTTTTCAATTTTTGTCATTTGTTTTTCAATTCCAGCTTCTAAAGATGCGCTCATTCTCTCACTAATATTGGTTCTTGATTTTTTTTTAAGCAATCCTTCCATTGCATCTTGAAACACAAGTGACATTGGATCCTCAAGTTTACTAGGTAAACTATTGTAAAAAGTTTCAGCAGATTTGGAATTCCAGAATTTTTCTTCAAATTCCTCTGAAGATTTAGTTATTTTTTTAAATAATCTAAACTTTTCAATAATTACAGCCCAAGAATATATTGAGCACAATATTAATATAATCATTACAGACTTAACAATTATGTCTGCTCTTAAAAATAAACTGAATAATGAAAAATCAGTATTGGTTCCTAATTCAACTGCTTTTGCTGCTATATCTGCTTCCATGCTTACTCATCACACGTAAATGTGTCATGAATTTGTCTTTTAATTTAAATTGATTATTCCTCTTTTTGATAAGTTTCGTAGAAAAAACTAGCTATTAGAATAGCATCTGCCTTGTTGTTATCTTTTTTTTTTGACAATTGTGATGAAAAATATGGAAAAATTTCAATAGCTCTTGTTCTGCTCGCATCTTTTTCTGAATTAATAAGGTTAAAGTATTTTTTCCATTTAGCTGGCCTGACATAATAAACAGATAAATGCATTGCGCTACATATTCCCTTTAAAATACCGAAAGATTGACCAAAATTAAACATACTGGTAACACCTTGTCCAGGCATTGCAGAAACTTGTTCAATTACAACTTTTATGTTTTTTTTATCAAATTTGTTTATCCTTTCACTAATTTCATTAAATATTTGAGCACCATTTACTTGTCTTTTATTCTTCTTACCATCTGTCATGGTTGGCATTTCAATTACATCTTTTATTATACCATCTTGAAAAAAACAGATTGAACCTGAGATGCCTGGATCAATTCCAATAATCATCATTAAATACCACCTAAATTAACGTTTGAATAAACGTTCTGAACATCGTCATCTTCCTCAAGAGTCTCTAAAAAATCTACTACACTATCTTTATTATCTTTATTTACTTCAACACTATTTAACGGGACCCATTCAATTTCTGTAGAAATAAAATTCACAATAATTTTCTCAAGATTTTTTTTTACATTATATATTTCACTCATTTGACACTGGACCTCATGATAATCCTCATAAGAGAAACATTCATCAGCTCCTGACTCAATCGCTAAATCTAAAATTTTTTCATCAGATATTTCTTTTTTATCAATTTTTATTATACCTAATTGTTGAAAATTATGAGATGCTGAACCTTGAGTTCCTAAGCTCCCACCACTTTTTTGAAAAATAGTTCTAATATTTGATGCAGTTCTATTTTTGTTGTCTGTTAAAGTTTCAACTATAACAGCAATCTTTTCCGGTCCAAATCCCTCGTATCTTAAATTTTCAAAATTTACTCCTGTAGCTGCAGAAGACTTAACTATTGCTCTTTCAATATTATCTTTAGGCATATTTGCAGATCTAGCAGCCTGTACTGCAGATCTTAATCTAGGGTTCATCGCTGGATCTTTGTCACCAAGTTTTGCCGCAACAGTAATCTCTTTAGATAATTTTGAAAATATCTTTGATCTTTGCCTATCAGCCTTACCTTTTTTATGTTTAATTCCTGCCCAATGTGAATGTCCTGCCATGATCTTTAAATATTTTTTAGTTGATCTCCGTATACATAGCTTTTGATGTCTATTGCTAAACCTGTTTTTATATCACAATCTACTATAACACCACACAAAGTAGCATCTCCAGTAGCGGGAAAGTGTTTCACTGAATTCTTTTTTAAAAATCTATTCAAGGAATTTTCTTTATTCATTCCAATCACTGAATCATAATCACCACACATACCTGCATCAGTTTGATACCCAGTGCCATTATTAAGTATTCTGGCATCATTTGTTGGAATATGAGTATGGGTTCCAACTACTAGAGTTGCCTTTCCATCAAACAGATGTCCTATAGCATTTTTTTCACTAGTAATTTCACCATGGAAATCAACTACAAGTAAATCAAAATCCTTTTTCAATTCATTTTCTTTTAAAAATTTTTGAGAAGCTTCAAAAACATCTTCACACTTTTTCATAAAAACGTTGCCCATCAAATTAATGACTCCAATTTTTATATCATTCTTTGTTTTATAAATATGAAAACCTTTTCCTGGTGCAGGTTCAAATAAATTTTTAGGTCTTAATAATCTTTCTTCTTTATCAATAAATTCCATAATTTCTTTTTGATCCCAAACATGATTACCGGTTGTGATAACATCAACTCCACAATTAAAAAAATCCATACATATTTCTTTAGTTAGCCCCACACCTTGAGCTGCTGCATTTTCACCGTTTACTATTACAAAATCGATTTTGTTTTTATCAATTTCATTTAATAAATTACTTGTTAATTTAGAACATCCTGAAATTCCAACAACATCTCCTAAAAATAAAATTCTCATTGTATAATTTTTTTCTCAGTAATTATTAAATCAAGTTTCTTATCATACTTGTTGATGGGTATTTTTTTTATTTCCTGGTATGAAAATCCTAATCCAATTTTAAATATTTTTTTAATTTTAGATACTTTTTCCAAATAACGATCATAAAATCCTCCACCATAGCCTAATCTATTTAAATCATCATCATAACCTACTAAAGGAACAAATATTATATCTGGGTAAATTTTCTTTCCTAAAGTTGGCTCAGCAATTCCATACTTATTAATTTTTAAAGGATCTTTATTTGTCCATTCAAAAAAATCCATTTGGTTATTTTCTCTAATTATTGGTAAGGAAATATTTGCCTTTTTGTTTATTAAAAAATAAAGCATATCCAAATCATCAATCTCATGATTACAAGGGTAATACCCTCCTACATTTTTAAGATTAATTTTATTTTTTTTTAAAAATTTATAAATTCTGTTAGGATTAAGACTAAGTTTTTTATTCGAATTTTTTTTTCTAAGATTTAAAATTTTACTTCTTAGCTTAGATTTGCTCACGGACCTACTTTGAAATGTTTTCTAATTTTGCTTTTTTTACAAAATTTGATATTTGATCAGCAGCTTTATCAATTAAATTTTCGTATTTTTTTTGATTATCGTCAATTTCTTGTTTTAAACTTTCATGATCAAGATTTAGTTTTTGAATTTCAGATTCTTTTGTATCCCTATAATCGTAAATTAGAGATTTTAGTTCTTTAAATTTTTTTGATAGATCATTTAATTCCTCTTTTTTTTGATCTACTTTTTTCTTAGTTTCATAATATTCATCCATTATTTTTACAGCAGTAATTAATAATAATTTATTTTCACCTAGATTTCCCAAATCATTTTTTAAATTATTAAACTTTTTGTTAATCTGAATTAACAATTCTTCTAAGTGCTCCTCTTGTCCATCCTCACAAGCAAGCAAAAACTCTTTATTGTTAAATTTTATACTTACATTTGCCATTTATCTATTTCATCCAATAGTGTGTCAGTTTCTTGATTAAGTTCGTCAATTTTTTCAGAAAATTCAATTTGTTTTCTTTCTTCCAACTTTTCTTTGTTTTTCAAATCCTCAAGTTTTTTTGATAGATTTTCATGTTCCTCGAGTAACGATTTATATTTTTCTTCAATCTGTGTTTTTTCAATTTCTAATTGATTTTGTTTTGTGCTTAAATTTTCGATATTTTTTTGTAATTCAGGATTTGTTAGATGTAAATTTTTTAATTCCTCTAATGCAATATTTAATTTTTTTTCTTTTTCGTTTATAGAATTCATATATATATGTTTATATTATTAAATAGATTCTTCTTAGTCTAGTCAGGATAATTTTGAGCAAACTACACAATGATTTAGCTAATTGCATCAGATTTTTATCAATTGATGCTGTTCAAAAAGCAAATTCAGGTCACCCAGGAATGCCAATGGGTATGGCAGATGTTGTAACAGTGTTATTCAAAAATTTTTTAAGATTTAACCCAAAGAATCCTGATTGGTTAAATAGAGATAGATTTGTTTTGTCTGCTGGTCATGGTTCCATGCTTTTATATTCTTTGCTTTACCTAACTGGATATAAAAGCATATCAATTAATAATATTAAAAATTTTAGGCAGCTTAATTCTATTTGTGCTGGACATCCTGAATATCATCCGAAAACAGGTATTGAAACTACAACAGGTCCTCTTGGGCAAGGTATATCTAATGCAGTTGGTTTTGCAGTAGCTGAAGAAATTTTAAAAAATAAATTAGGTAAAGATTTAATTAATCACAAAACTTATGTTTTAGCTGGAGATGGATGTTTAATGGAAGGAATAAGTCATGAAGCGATGAGTTTAGCGGGACATTTAAAACTTAAAAATTTAGTTATGCTATTTGATAACAATTCAATTTCAATTGATGGTCCAA
Source organism: uncultured Pelagibacteraceae bacterium (assembly GCA_902616165.1). Lineage (GTDB taxonomy): Bacteria > Pseudomonadota > Alphaproteobacteria > Pelagibacterales > Pelagibacteraceae > Pelagibacter. Next base: position 2,542 of record CACMRS010000024.1, on the reverse strand, counting down.
CAAATCTCGCAGTTTCAGATAATTTTAAAAAAAGATTTGAAGGATATGGTTGGGATTATATTTCTATCAATGGTCATAATGAAAAAGAAATTTTTAAAGCACTAAAAAAAGTTCAAAAAGCTAAAAAACCTACTGTGATTTCTTGTAAAACAAAGATTGGATATGGTTCACCTAATAAATCAGGAAAAGCATCGTCTCATGGAAGTCCATTGGGAGTAGATGAAATCAAGCTTGTAAGAAAAGCCTTAAATTGGAAAACCAAACCTTTTGATATCCCAAATAAAATTTTAAATGAATGGAGAAAAATTGGCCAAAGAGGTGAAATTATAGAAAAAAAATGGAACAAGGTACTAAAAAGAAAAAAAATAAAATTTAATCAAACTTTAAAAAATAATTTTACTACAGTGCTTAAGAAAGAAAAAAAGAATGCAATAGAGGAGCCAAAAAGTTTAGCTACTAGAAAATGTTCAGAAATGACATTGGATGCATTAACAAAACAAAAAAATAATTTAATTGGCGGCTCTGCTGATTTAGCGGGATCAAATAATACAAAAACTAAAAACCATAAAATAATTAAACCCGGAGATTTTACTGGTGACTATATTCACTACGGAGTGAGAGAACACGCAATGAGTGGGGTTATGAATGGTATCGCACTTCACAGCAATCTAATTCCTTATGGAGGTACTTTTTTAATATTTTCTGATTATTGTAAACCTTCGATTAGATTGTCAGCATTAATGAAAAAAAGAGTTATATATGTAATGACTCATGATTCTATTGGTCTCGGAGAAGATGGCCCTACTCATCAACCTATAGAACAGCTTTCAGGCTTACGTGCTATACCTAACCTAAATGTATTTAGGCCTGCAGACAGAATTGAAACTATCGAATGTTGGGAGCACGCCTTAAAAAGCCCAAAAACACCTAGTGTACTATCTTTGACAAGACAAAATTTAAATCCAGTAAGAAAAACATACTCAAATAAAAACTTATGTTCCTTAGGCGCTTACGAAGTTTTAAGAATAAAAAAAAAAATTAATCTAACAATATTAGCAAGTGGATCTGAAGTTAATCTAGCAATAGAAGTTAGCCATAAATTGGCCAAAGATAAAATATACTCCAAAGTGATATCAATGCCTTGTATGGATCTTTTCGAATTACAATCAAAAACTTATAAAAATAAAATATTAAAAGAAACAAAATTTAAAATATCGATTGAAGCTGGATCAAGTGATTGTTGGAAAAAATATATAGGTGATAACGGAATTACTTTTGGAATTGATGAATTTGGAAAAAGTGCACCGTATAAAGATATTTATAAATATTTTGGACTAGAGAGCACAAACATTAAAAATATTTCTAAAAAATTAGTTAAAAATTAAAATGACAATTAAAATTGGGATTAATGGAATGGGGCGTATTGGTCGTATGGTTGTTAGATCAATTGTCGAAAGTAAAAATAAAAATCTAAAAATTAATCATATAAACAATAGGTCGAATTCAGAAACTACATCTAAATTGATCAAATACGATTCTATACATGGAAAATTAAATACTGATTTAGATTTTGATCCAAATCATTTAATCATTAACAGAAACAAAATTACGTTTTCTCAAGAAACAAAAATTGAAGACATTAATTGGAAAAAACATAATGTTGATTATGTTTTTGAATGTACTGGTAAATTTAATTCAAAAGAAAAACTTATTGCTCATATTGAAAATGGTGCAAAAAAAGTGATCGTTTCTGCTCCATGTAAAAATGCTGATAAAACAATAGTATTTGGTGTTAATGAAAATATAATTACCAAAAAGGATAAAATAATATCTGCAGCATCATGCACCACCAATTGCCTAGCACCAGTAACCAGTGTTCTTGATCAAAATTTTGAAATTGAAAAAGGTTTTATGACCACAATACATGCATTTACTAGCGATCAGAAAATTTTAGATAACTCTCACAAAGATCCAAGAAGAGCGAGATCTGCAGGTCAATCAATAGTTCCTACCTCAACAGGAGCTTCAAAAGCAATAGGAGAAATAATACCAAACCTTAAAGGTAAACTAGAAGGTGTTGCTATGAGAATACCTATTCCTAATGTTTCTCTTATTGAATTAGTTTTTTGTACAAAAAAAGATATTAGTATAAAAAAAATTAATAATGCATTTGAAAAAGCTTCAAAAAATAAATTAAAAAATATCTTAGAAGTTACTAATGAAAAATTAGTATCTATAGATTTTAATCATCATCCTGCCTCTGCAATAATAGATGCTTCTTTAACAAATATAGTTGGAAATAATATGGGTAAAATATCAGCCTGGTATGACAATGAATGGGGCTTTTCTAATAGAATGTGTGATATAGCTGAAACTTTGCATAAAATCTCTTAATGAGAAGTATAATAAACGAAAAAAATCTAAATAATAAAAAAATATTATTAAGACTAGATTTAAATGTTCCATTAGAAAGAGACAAGATAACAGATACAACAAGGATCGATAAAATTCTTCCTACATTAAATTTTTTGATTAAAGAAAA
>CACMRS010000023.1 GCA_902616165.1 uncultured Pelagibacteraceae bacterium | reverse complement strand
AAAAGGAAAGTTACTGAATTTGAGGAAGAAAAAGTAAAGTTAATGAAAGATTTTATTGAAGAAAATAAGTCAAAATTTTGCAGTAAATAATGAAGGTAAGCTTGAAATTGAATGGAGTGAAGGTGACCACATAAGTTATTATGACCAAAATTGGTTAAGAGAAAACTGCTATACTATAAAAAATAATTTAGAATATAAATCTCCTTATCAACTTTGGGACAACTCTTTACAAAATGACTTGAAGTCAATCGAGATTGAGCATGACGAAATTATGAGTTCAGATGAAGGACTTATTAGATGGTTAGAGCTTTTACATCATACTGGAATTGCTATAGTAAAAAATGCTCCAACTGAAAATAATTCTGGCTTTAAAATTTTAAATAGAATTAGCCATACTAGAGAAACTTTTTTTAAAACACCTTTTGAAGTAATTAATATTCCTAAACCAAATAATTCTGCTTACACAGCACATGCCCTAAGAAATCATATGGATTTACCATGGTTTGAAACACCACCTGGTTATCAATTTCTTCATTGTTTAGTTAATTCTGCAACAGGAGGAGACTCATCCGCTGTAGATGGCTTTGCAGTTGCAGATTATTTAAGAAAAAATGAGAAAGAAATATTTGATACGCTAGTAAAAGTTCATTTAAAATTTAGAGACATGGATTATACACAAGAGTCTGTTAGAAGTTATTACGCACCCGCGATATCTCTAACAAAAGATAATGATTACCATGATATTCGGTTTAGCGTAGCAACTATGGACGCTTTAGACTGTCATCCTGACTTGATGGATAAAGTTTACAAAGCTCATCACCGATTTGGAAATTTACTTCATGACGATCAATTCCAGATTAAATTTAGATTAGGACCAGGTGATATTTTTTCTTTTAACAATAGACGATTATTACACGGTAGAACTGAATATGATCCAAACTCAGGACATAGACATTTACAAGGTTATTACATGGATCGAGATGAAATTATTGGAAGACTAAGATATTTAAAAAATTCTGTTAACTCCAACCAGTAACATTCTTTACTTCAAGATATTCCTCGAGGCCCCAAACACCTCCTTCTCTTCCATTACCTGATTGTCTGTAACCACCAAATGGAGTTCCGGCATCTGCCCCATTTCCATTTATGTAAACACATCCAGATCTTAATTTTTTAGCAACTCTGTGTGCTTTTTCTCTGTCTTCAGTTTGCAAATAATTTCCAAGACCATAAGAAGTATCATTTACAATATTGACTGCCTCATCTTCGGTCTCAAATGGAATTATAGATAATACAGGTCCAAAAATTTCTTCTTTAGCAATTCTCATGTCATTAGTTACATCTGTAAATATAGTTGGTTTGATGAAGTACCCTTTGTTCAAACCGTTTGGTAACTCAGGTCCACCTGCTGCAAGAGTTGCGCCTTCAGAAATTCCACTTTCAATAAGATTTATAATTTTATCATATTGAATTTTAGAAATTACTGGTCCTATATGATCTCCTTTTTTTGAAGCTTGATCTACTTTAATTTTGTTTGCTTCATCAACAGCTTCTTTAACAGCTCTTTCGTAAATTGATTTTTCAACCAGCATTCTTGTTGGTGCATCACAAGATTGACCAGAGTTGCTCATTACATTTCTAATACTGTCTCTTACTGCATCTTTATAACTATCAGCAAAAACAATATTTCCACCTTTTCCACCTAATTCAAGACAAACTCTTTTAATTGTTTCAGCAGCATTTTTTGAAATTAATCTTCCTGCTCTTGTTGAACCTGTGAAAGAAACCATATCAATATCAGGGTGGCTTGAAATGTGGGTTCCCACTCCTGCACCGTCTCCATTTACCAAATTAAATACACCTTTTGGAAAACCTGCTTCATCAATCATTTCTGCAAATAGCATTCCAGAAATAGGAGCAATTTCTGATGGTTTTAAAATCATTGTACATCCAGTTGCGAATGCAGGAACGACTTTTAAAGCAATTTGATTAATTGGCCAATTCCACGGTGTGATTAATCCACAAACTCCAATTGGCTCATAATAGATATGATTATTTGATTTATTATCAAAGTGTTTATCAAATTTAAAATTTTTTAATCTTAAAATAAAATCATCTAAATGATCTTTCCCTGAAGCTGTTTGAACATCTTTTGCCCAATCCATTGGTGCACCCATTTCAAGAGAAATAGCCTCAGCCATTTCATTAAATCTTTTTTTATAAACTGATGATAATTTTTCAAGTAAACTGAGCCTTTCTTCCTTGCTAGTTTCTTTCCAAGTATCAAAGGCATTTTTTGCTGATTTAACAGCTAAATCTGTATCTTCTTTTGAACCTAAAGAAATAACAGCAAACGGGTCTTCATTGCATGGATTAATTACGTCAAAATCATTTTTTTTAATTGGATCAACCCACTGACCATTTATGTAAAATTTTCTTTTATCTAACATTTTTTATCTTAACACATTAATTAAATTTCATATCCTTTTTCCTCAGGTTCATTATCAACCAACTCATCAGGAAAACCATTAGCTCTAAAATTAATATTATTTAAATCCTCCATCCTTTTCACAATCATTGATGACCAAGCTCTAGAGCCATATTTTTTTTGACCATCTTTAAAAATTTCAACGATTTGTGGAGAAATTTCTAAAGGGGCATTTAGTTTTTTTGCAAGTTTATCAAATAGACTTGTGTCTTTTAAGACTAAATCCATTGTAAAATTTATATTGTAAGATCCATTTAATATAACCTGACTTTCAGTTTCATGCACAAATGAATTACCAGAGGAAATAGCAATCCCTTTATAAGTTTTTGCTAAATCTAAATTAGATTTTTTTGCTACAGTCCAAGCCTCACCTAATGCAACTAAATGTGCAGATGCTAGATAATTTGTAATTACTTTTAATACACTTGCTGTACCAAGCTCACCAGTGTGTAATATTTTTCTACCCATAACAGTTAATGCTGGTAAAATTTTTTCAAATGCTTTTCTTTCTCCACCCACGAATATAGCAATATTACCTGTTGCTGCTCTATGACATCCACCACTCACAGGTCCATCCAAAGGGATAGCTTTTTTTTCTATTACTTTTTTTCCAATTCTTTTTACCTCATTTTCGTCTGTGGTACTCATTTCTAACCAAATTTTATTTTCTGACAGTCCATTTATAATTCCGTCATCAGCCTCCATCACTTCAGCGGATACTTCAGGAGAAGGAAGAGATGTAATTATTAAATCAGTTTTTTCTGCTAATTCTTTTGGTGATTTTGCTACCTTAGCACCTAAGTCTTTTAGAGGATTTGTTAAATTTTCATCTATATCTCTTACTGTAATATCAAAGTTATTTCTTAATAAACTTCCAGCAAGTTTTCCTCCAACATTACCTAAACCAATAAATCCAATTTTCATTTTATTTCCTCTTCCTTTTTGTTTTTTGTAAATACAATTAAAATCACACCAACTATGATTATTGTACCACCTATAAATAATTCTGAAGTTGGTTTTTCACCTAAAAGAAATATTGCTGCCAATAAACCGGTTGGTGGTATCCCCATAGTTACAATCGGTAAAACTTTATAAAGTGGGTTATTTTTTAAAACATAATAGAAACAACCGTATGTAATTGGTTGCATGATGAAACCAATATAAATAGCAATAATCCAATGATCAAATTTTGCATTTGTTAGATAATTAATTGTATTTCCATCAATTATCGCAGATGACATTACTAATATTGGTCCAGAGAATAATGCTAACCAAGCAACTAACGCTAAAGGATTTATTTCTTTACTTAAAGGTTTAACCATAACTTGTCCAAGAGCCCATACAGCAGATCCTAAAATCGTAAGTCCAATTCCAATAAATTTTCCATCCAAGTTAGGAGATCCAGTTAAAATATAAACACCAACAAATGCGATAGCTATACCAATCAAAGCTCTGATCGTTGGTTTTTCTTTAAGCATAAAGTAAGCAAAAATGACTCCAAACGGAACTTCCATCTGAACCAAAAGAACTGCTGAAGATGCATCAATTAAATCTAAACCAGTATATGTAATGCTATATTGCAATGTATTAGCGACTAATGATGCAGCAAAAATTCTTTTTAAATATCCTCTTGGAATTGGAAACCACCAAATTAATAATGATGCAGCAAATGTAAATCTGATACCCATTAAAAGAATAGGAGGAAAAGATTCAAATGCTGGTTTAGCTATTACAAAACCAAAGCCTAAAAAAATAGGCACCAAGGATGCTACGAAAGTATCTTTTATATTCATACCTATTTTTTTATATTAATGATTATTAAAGAACTTCTGATATATTCACCTTTTAAAATATGAATTCAACAAAAATAGATCCTAAATACATCACCAAATCAAATCCAAGAATTGGACTTATTGCGCTTGCAAGCGATTTTATGATTGAAAGAGATTTTATAAACGTAATTAAAGACAGAGAAGTTGATTTTTTTGTAAATCGTATTGAATGCTACAACCCGCTAACAAAAGAAAATTTGATCAAAATGTCAGACAAAGTAACTGAGGTAACAAAAGATATATTACCTGATCAGGATATCGATTGCGTTGTTTATGGCTGTACCTCTGGAACAATAGCTGCAGGTTATGAGTCTATAGAGAAAAAAGTAAAAGCTGCAAAACCTATGGCAGAGGTGACAACTCCAAGTACCGCTGCAATTAAAGCTTTAAAGAAGTTAAATATAAGTAAGATAAGTCTATTTACACCTTATAGCAAAAAACTTAACGATGAAGTTTTGGAATATTTTAAAAACGAAGGGTTTGAAGTTACTTCAAATTCTTACTTTGATATAGAAGCTGATTACGATATCGGAAAAGTTGATCAGAATTATTTATTTAATGTTCTATCCGAAATAAATTTAAATGGAGCAGAGGCTCTCTTTGTTTCTTGTACTGCTTTACCAGTATTGCCAATTATTGATAAATTAGAGAAAAAATTAAATACTACAGTTTTATCTAGCAATCAGGCTTTAATTTGGGATACGCTTGTTAAAATAAACAAAAATAATTCCGTCGAAGGATTTGGTAAATTATTTAATGAAAATTAATGTTGTTCACAAAAGAAGAATATAATCAAAGATTAACAAAAGTTAAAAAAATGATGCAAGAAAAAGGCATCGATCTTTTAATCTCACATGACACTAACAACATGAATTACCTAACAGGTTATGATGCTTGGTCTTTTTATTATGCTCAATGTGCAATTGTTCATATAGATTCAGACGAGCCTCTATGTTTTGTTAGGGCTCAAGATGCAGGTGGTGCATATATTAAAACTTATTTAAAGGATGAGAATATTTTAGTTTATGACGAAAATTATATCCATACTTGGCCAAAACATCCTTATGATAATTTGGTAGAGATTATAAAAGAAAGAAAATGGGATAAGCTATGCATTGGATTAGAAATGGATGCGCATTACTTCACTGCGTTTTGTTATGAAAAAATAAAGCAAGGATTACCTAATGCAAAAATCAAAGATAGCGATCGTTTAGTTAATTGGGCAAGGTTAGTAAAATCAAATGCTGAAATAGGTTTCATGAAATCTGCTGCAAAAATTTCTGAAAAAGGAATGAAAACTGCAATGGAGGTTATTAAACCAGGTGTCAGACAGTGCGATGCAGTTGGTGAAATTCAAAAAACTTTATTTTATGGAACAGAGGAATTCGGAGGTGAATATTCAAGTATTGCAACTTTACTTCCAACAGGAAAAGGTACTTCAGCTTCACATTTAACAGCAACACAAGACAAATTTGTAGAAGGTGAGGCTACAATTATTGAATTATCTGGTGTTTATAAGAGATATCATGCTCCGATGGCGAGAACAATTTTGTTAGGAAAGCCTAATCAATTAAAGATTGATACAATGAATAAAACAATCGAGGCTTTAAATGCAGGCATAAGTCAAATTAAACCTGGGAATTCAGCAGATGATGTTGCACAAGCTTTTTGGAAAATATTAGATAAATATGGAATAGAAAAAAAATCTAGAACAGGCTATTCGATAGGAATTGGTTATCCTCCTGATTGGGGTGAACATACACTTAATATTTATAAGGGAGATATGACAATACTTGAGCCTAACGTTTGTTTTCATATGATAGCAGTGATGCAGTTTGGTGATTGGGGTGTTGAAGCATCTGAGGCAATAAGAGTTACAGAGAATGGATCAGAATTGTTCTGTAATTTTCCAAAAGAGCTTCATATTAAGAGTTAATTAGCTATTGAAATATATTTACACAAATGTTTTATATGCATCTTTATGTCTAAAAATCCAGAATTTGTAAAATTCGATAAAGTAGATAAAAGTTACGACGGCAAAGTTCTTGTCGTTAAAGATCTTCAATTAGATATTGCAGAAGGCGAATTCATAACAATGCTTGGTCCATCTGGTTCAGGTAAAACAACGTGTCTAATGATGTTGGCTGGTTTTGAAACACCAACTCATGGTGAAATATTATTAGATGGAAATATAATTTCTAACATTCCTCCTCATAAAAGAGGTATTGGTATGGTTTTCCAAAACTATGCATTGTTTCCACATATGACAGTTTATGAAAACTTAGCTTTTCCGTTAAGAGTAAGAAAAGTTGAAAAAGACGAAATAGATAAAAAAGTTGATAAAGCATTATCGATGGTTTCATTAAGTGGTTTTGAAACTAGAATGCCCGCTCAACTTTCCGGTGGTCAGCAACAAAGGGTAGCAGTTGCAAGAGCTTTGGTATTTGATCCAGCAGTCGTATTAATGGATGAACCACTTGGAGCATTAGATAAAAATTTAAGAGAAAGCATGCAATATGAAATAAAACATATTCATGAAAGTATTGGTGTAACAGTTGTATATGTAACTCATGATCAAAGTGAGGCATTAACTATGTCAAACCGAATTGCGGTATTTAATGATGGAAAAGTTCAACAGCTTTCAAATCCAGCTGAACTTTATGAGAAGCCAGTAAATTCTTTTGTTGCTGAGTTTATTGGTGAGAACAATACTTTCCATGGTGAAGTTGTGGATATAGATAAAGATAAATGCAAAGTTAAATTAGCCAATTCAGAAATACTAGCCAATCCAATTTCTGTAAAGTCTAAAGGTGAGAAAACAACTGTTTCTTTAAGACCTGAAAGGGCGTTAATTAATCCGACTGATAAGATGGATAATATGTTTACTGGAAAGATTGAAGAAGTAATTTATCACGGTGATCATACAAGAGTTAGATTAAATCTTTTAGGAAGCTCAGAGTTTATTCTTAAAGTACCCAACAGCACATCCAATTTAGAGTTAAAAGTAAGTCAAGATATAAATATTGGCTGGAATAGTGTTGATGCTAGAGCATTAGACCCAAAATAATCCTATTTAAAATATTTACATCTAATAGAAGTAACTACTGACAAAATCAGCTGTTGACTTAATCATTCCTATTTGTTGTACTTTTGCTTATATAAATTAATTTATATCAACGTTTAAACGGAGGAATAATGAGAAAAATAAGTAAATTATTACTAGCTCTTTCTTTTGTTGTGTCTCTAACATCTTCAGCCTTTGCTGTTACTGTAGCATCATGGGGTGGAGCTTATACAGAGTCTCAAAAGCTAGGGTATGGTGATCCAACTGCTAAAGCATTAGGAATAGAAATCAATTGGGTTGACTATTCTGGTGGTTTATCAGAGATCAAAGCACAGAAAGAAGCAGGTGCAATCACTTGGGATATCATAGATGTATTTGCATTCGACACTATTAACGGATGTGACGAAGGAATATTTGTTAAATTTGATTTTGACAAAGATTTCCCAGCAGCACCAGATGGAACTAAAGCAAGTGAAGATTTCTTTGCACCAATGCCGAGTGAATGTGCTGTAGGTAACATTTTATATTCTTGGAACTATGCTTATAACAAAAACAATTTAAAAGGCACTCCAAAGACTATTAAAGATTTCTTTAATACCAAAAAGTTTCCTGGAAAAAGAGCTATCTATAAAAGTGCTTTAACAAACCTAGAAATCGCTTTAGCAGCTGACGGTGTTAAGTTGGGTGATGGCGGAACTAGAGTTTACAGAAAACTTTTAGAAGATGGTGGAATCGACAGAGCAATGAATAAAATCAAAGCATTATGTACAGATCCAAATGGTGGATGTGTATTCTGGTCTGCAGGTGCTCAACCACCAGAACTTTTAATGAGTGGTGAAGTTGTTATGGCAACTGGTTGGAACGGAAGATTTTTTAATGCAATAGTTGGTGAAGGTGCACCACTTGTACAAGTATGGGATGGTCAAGGTCTTGACTACGAATACTTTGCATTAGTTAAAGGTGGACCAAACGAAGCTGATGCTAAAAAAGCTCTTGCAATGATGACTAACACAGAAATGTTAGCTGGTAGTGCGAAGTATATTGCTTATGCACCATACAGAAAATCATCTCTTGATGTAATTACTGCTGGTGAGCCTTGGTACAAAGATGGTAAAACTGAAATGATGCCACAAATGCCAACAGCTCCTGCAAACACTAAGAATTATTTCTTAGTAGACCCATTCTTCTGGGCTGATAACAATACTGAAATCAGTGAGAAGTGGGAAGCAATGAAAGCGGGACTATAATTTCAGTTTTAAACACTGAATTTATATAATATATTTAGGGCGGTTATTTTTAACCGCCCTATTTTTTTATGAGCTCTGAAACAAAACAAATATTAACAACTGACGGAATACCTTTAGAAGTTAGTTTAAAAAAAGCAGAAAAGAAGAATAAAATAAAAGCATTTCTTCTTGTAGCTCCATTACTATTATTTCTTGTTATCACTTATATATTTCCAATTGGCGACATGTTTATGAGGAGTGTTGATGACAGAATGGTTACCAATATGCTTCCAAAAACTTTCAAAGCAATGGAAAAATGGGAGAACCTTGAAGAATTACCACCCGAAGAAGTATATAGAGGATTTTATGAAGATTATAAAGTACTTGTTGAGAACCAAGAGCATGGAAAATTAGGACAAAGGTTAAATAAAGAAAAAAATGGTTTTAATACAATTACTAAAAGACTTTTTAGACAAATAAAAAGAAATAAAATTGACGAAAGTATTAGTATAAAAGAACAAATTAACAAAATTCATAAGAGATGGAGAAATGTAGAGTTTTGGTTAGCAATTAAAAGAACTGCCCCTCCTTATACAATGGCAAAATATTTGAAGGGTATGGATATGTATGTTGCTTCAGATGGCAGTATAGCTCAAGTAGATGAAGACAGAAGAATTCACAGAATTTTATGGCTTAGAACATTAGAAATTGCATTTTTTGTTACACTTTTTAGCTTTTTTATGGGCTATCCAATAGCTCATTTGCTTGCAACACTTCCGATGAAGTACAGCAATTTATTGATGATTTGTGTATTACTGCCATTTTGGACATCACTGCTGGTCAGAACTGCAAGTTGGATGATTTTGTTGCAACAGCAAGGGGTGGTAAATGATTTTTTTGTGATGATTGGTTTAGTTGGAGACGATAACAGGCCAGAGATGATGTACAATAAAGTTGGAACCTATGTTGCGATGACACAAATATTATTACCTTTTATGGTTCTACCTTTATACAGTGTCATGAAAACAATATCACCAAGTTTAATGAGAGCGGGAAAATCATTAGGTGGAACACCTTTCGTTGCTTTTTGGAAAGTTTACTTTCCTTTAACAATTCCAGGAATAGGAGCTGGATGTTTGTTAGTTTTTATTTTAGCGATAGGATACTACATAACCCCTGCTTTAGTTGGTGGAGCATCAGGAACTTTAATAAGTAATCAAATTGCATTTCATATGAAGACAACTCTTGATTGGAGTTTTGCATCAGCAATGGGATTAATGCTTTTGACAGGAGTTTTGGTTATTTATTGGATTTATAACAAATTGGTTGGAGTTGATAACATTAAATTAGGATAATTATGGCATTACCAAGTTATACAGAAACTAGATATAGAATTTGGCATTACATTTATCTTACGATTTGTACTTTTGTTTTTTTCTTTTTGATTGCACCTTTATTCGTGATTTTTCCTTTGTCATTTAATGCAGAGGAATTTTTAGTTTTTTCTGAAGGAATGAAAAATCTTGATCCAGATGCATTTTCTCTAAGATGGTATAAAGATATGATTTATGGAACAAAAAACCCCTGGGGTTTAGCTGCAAAAAATAGCTTCATAATTGCAATCTTTGCAACAATTGGATCAATTATTTTAGGAACACTTGCTGCTTTAGGATTAAGCAGCAGACACATGCCTTATAAAGGATTGATAATGGCAACTTTAATATCGCCCATGATTGTTCCTTTAATTATTTCAGGTGTTGCAATTTTCTTTTTTATGGCAAAAGCTGGTTTAGCAGCAACTCACACCGGAATAGTTTTGGCACATATTATATTAGGAACACCATTTGTAGTTATAACAGTAACAGCTACACTTTCTGGTTTTGATCATAGTGTTACGAGAGCTGCTGCAAGTTTAGGCAGTAACCCAGTTAATACATTTATGAAGATAACTCTTCCATTGATATTACCCGGTGTAATTTCTGGGGGATTGTTTGCTTTTGTGACATCTTTTGATGAAGTTGTGGTGGTGTTATTCCTCGCAGGTTTAGAAAATACAACTATTCCAATACAGATGTGGACTGGTTTAAGAGAACAACTAAGTCCCACAATTCTTGCAGTTGCAACTTGTTTAATTCTTTTATCTACCTTGATATTAATTAGTGCAGAGTTATTAAGAAGAAGATCTGAAAGATTAAGAGGAATAAATAGATAATTTACCAGAATAATTTATTCATATATAGAAGTCTTTATGGAAATTAGAAAAGTTGTAGTTATTGGATCTGGTACAATGGGAAGTGGTATAGCAGCACATTTATGTAATGCTGGTGTTCCAGTTACTCTTTTAGATTTGACTACTGAAATCAGCGAAAAAGCTAGAGATAGAATACATAAATCTAGACCTCCTTTGCTAATAGATAAGAGCAAAATTAACAATATTAGTGTTGGAAATATTGAAGAAAATTTTGACGTAGTAAAAGATGCAGATTGGGTGGTAGAGGCAGTAGTAGAAAGAATTGATATTAAACACAATATTTACGAAAAAATATTTAAGAACAGAAAAAAAGGTGCAATTGTTTCATCGAACACATCATCAATTCCAATTAAAGTTCTATCAGAAAAACTAAGTGATCAAGAAAAAAAAGATTTTTGTATAACTCACTTTTTTAATCCAGTTAGATATATGGGATTGTTAGAAATTGTTAAAAATGAAAATAACGACTTAAATAAAATTAATTCTTTAAAGAAATTTTGTGAAGTTGAGCTTGGTAAAGGAGCTATAATCTGTAATGATACCCCAGGGTTTTTAGGTAATAGAATTGGTGTTTACGCTATGCAGGTTGCTATGACGGAAGCATTCAAAATGAAACTTTCAATAGAGGAAGCCGATGCAGTTTTTGGTAGACCGATGGGTATACCCAAAACTGGAGTATTTGGTTTGTATGATCTAATTGGAATTGATTTGATGGCCGATGTATTAAAAAGCTTTATAAAAGAACTTTCAGGTAAAGATGAATTTCAAATTGTTGCAAAAGAAATTCCATTAGTAAAAAAATTAATTGAGACAGGCTACACCGGCCGTAAAGGAAAAGGTGGCTTTTATAGAATGAATAAAAGTGGAGATCAAAAAATTTTAGAAGCAATTAATTTAGAAACAGGAAAGTATTCAGCAACAAAAAAAGTAGATTTAGGAATTGAGACAGTTGACATCAATAACTTAATTAATCGAAAAGATAAGTTTGGTGAGTATGCTTGGATTGTTATTTCAAAAATAATTAAATATGCTTCTTCACTTGTTCCAGGAATTACTGATAAGTTCAATGATATTGATGAAGCTATGAGACTAGGTTTTAACTGGGCAATGGGTCCTTTTGAAATGTTGAGATCTATAGGGGTAAAGAATTTTTTTGAAAGAATAGATGACTTTGAAAATAATATATTTTTAGAAAATTTATCAAAAACAAAAGATGAAAACTTTTATGGAGAAAGACAAATTTATACAGATATTCAAACTTTAGGAAAAATAAGACCATCAGCAATTAAAGTAGATAAAAATAATTCAGCTGAAATTCATCGATTTAAAGATTTTAATATTGTTGAGTTTACGACAAAAGCCTGTGCATTAGATTATGACTCAATGGATGCACTGAAAAATGCAACTGACAAACCTTTAATAGTAATTAATGAAAGCATGCAATTTTCAGCAGGTGTGAATTTAAGTTATACTATGAATTTTGCCGACAAAGGTGATTTTAAATCAATTGAAAAATTTATTAAATATTTTCAAGATACTTGCAAAACTTTAAAATACTCTAAGTACCCAGT
>CACMRS010000022.1 GCA_902616165.1 uncultured Pelagibacteraceae bacterium | reverse complement strand
TATACAAAAAATCCTAAAATTTTTAAGGATGCTAAACTTATAAAAAAAATTGATGACCTAAAAAAAGATCTAAAAAAAATTTATATTAAAGGCGTAAATGAATATGGAAGTGGTGGTATGCATACAAAAATTGAAGCAGCAAAAATATGTCAGCTTGCTGGTACTAGTATGGTTATTGCAAATGGACTGTATTCAAATCCTATCTCAAAAATAATTGAAAAAAATAACTGCACCTGGTTTAGTCCAAAAATTTCAAAGTTAGATGCTAGAAAAAAATGGATAATAAGTTCTGTAGCACCTAAAGGAGCTTTAATAATTGATGATGGTGCTAAGAATGCATTAAAATCTGGAAAAAGTTTGTTAGCAGCAGGAATTAAAAAAGTTTTGGGAAGATTTAACAAAGGTGATCATATTAAAGTATTGGATAAAAAAAATAACGAATGTGCTAGAGGGTTAAGTTCCTTTACTTCTGATGAGGTGACTAAAATTATGGGTCATCACTCTAATGAAATTGAAAAATTATTAGGCTATGTTGCAAAATCAGAAGTTATTCATAAAGATGATATGGTGGAAATTTAAATGATTAAATACATGAATTTAATTGGAATAAAAGCTCGAAAAGCTAGTGAGTATAAAGTTACAACCAAAGTAAAAAATAAAGTCTTAAATGATTACGCGAAATTAATTAAGATTGAAAAAAAATTTATTATTAATCAAAATTCAAAAGATATTAATTACGCAAGAAAAAAAGGGTTAAAAGAAAACTTAATCAAAAGACTTCATTTAAATGAAAATAAATTAGATGGAATTATAAATTCTATTTTAAAAATAGCTAAATTAAGGGATCCTATAGATAGCACTTTAGAAAAATGGAAAAGACCGAATGGTTTGAATATTAAAAGAGTTTCAATACCAATTGGAGTTATTGGGGTTGTTTATGAAAGTAGACCAAATGTAACATCAGATGTTGCTAGTCTTTGTTTTAAATCTGGAAATGTAGTGATTTTAAAAGGAGGCTCTGAGGCCATAAATTCAAATAAAGCTTTAGCTAAGCTTTTTAGAAAAGCACTTAAAAAAAATAAAGTTAATGAAAACTTTATACAATTTATTGATTCAAAACAAAGGAGGCTTGTGGATATTATGCTTTCTAAGATGAAAAAATATATCGATGTCATCATACCTCGTGGTGGAAAAAATTTAGTCAAAAAAGTTTTAGAATTATCCAAAGTACCTATAATTGGGCACTTAGAGGGGCTTTGTCATACTTATATAGATAAAGATGCAGAATTAAAAATGGCTAAAGAAATTGTCTATAACGCTAAATTAAGAAATACAAGTATTTGTGGTGCAACTGAAACTATTCTTATTCATAAAAATATAGTCAAAAAATTTAGTAATCCTATTTTGCAGGAACTTGAAAATAGTGGTTGTAAAATAATTGGCGATAAGATTTTGAAAAGTTATTACAATGGTCAAGTATTTCCTGCAAAAGAAAAAGATTGGTCAACTGAATATTTATCATCAATTGTATCTGTTAAAGTTGTTAAAAATTCTGAAGAGGCAATTAAGCATATAAACAAATACGGAACTATGCACACTGAC
Organism: uncultured Pelagibacteraceae bacterium; assembly: GCA_902616165.1. GTDB lineage: Bacteria > Pseudomonadota > Alphaproteobacteria > Pelagibacterales > Pelagibacteraceae > Pelagibacter. The sequence continues at coordinate 10,882 of CACMRS010000022.1, read as the reverse complement.
TCCATCATTACAAAAAATAAAAAGACAGCAAAATATTTCCTAAAAAATGTTAAAAGCTCAATTGCAATGCATAATACCTCAACTCAATTTGCTGATGGCGGTGAATTTGGATTTGGTGGAGAAGTTGGAATTTCTACTAATACGCTACCACCAAGAGGTCCTGTAGGTTTAAATCAATTGATTTCATATAAATATGAAATCACTAGTAATGGTAAAATAAGAAATTAAATTGAATAAAACAAAAATAAGAATTGGTGTATTAGGTGGATCGTTTGATCCTGCTCATAAAGGACATTTGGCAATTTCTAAGGAAGCAAAAAAAAGATTCAAACTCAAAAAAGTTATTTGGGCAATTACAAAAAAAAATCCATTTAAAATAGAGAGCAAGACATCTATTGCTAACAGAATTAAATATTGTAAAAAAATTATTAGTACAAATTCATTTATTAAGGTTAAATTTTATGAAAAAATTATTAAATCAAATAAAACTATTAATTTAATCAATCATTTAAAAAAAGATAAAAGCATTGAAATTTATTTTTTAATGGGTGCCGACAACCTTATTAATTTTCATAAATGGCATAAATCTAGATTAATTTCCCAAAAATGTAACATCCTAGTTTTTGATAGACATGGGTATAAAAAAAATTCTTTAAAATCAAAGACATTTAAGCAACTTAATAAGACCAATCTAGAGTTTATTGAGTTTAATAAAGTCAACATTTCATCTTCTCAATTAAGAAAAATTTGATAATCTGAATTCAATTAATGGACAAAATTTCAGACCTAAAAGAAATTGTAATCAACACACTAGATCTAAATAAAGCTCAAGACATTGTAGCTATTGATCTTAAAGACAAAAGTTCTATGGCTGATTATATGATCATAGCAAGTGGAACATCATCTAGACATATTCAATCTTTATCAGAACAAGTTTTAGAAAAACTTAAAAATAACGGTGTAAAAGACTCAAAAATTGAGGGTAAAGAAAGTGGAGAATGGAAACTTGTTGATGGGATCGATTTGATTGTTCATATTTTTCATCCAGAAAAAAGAAAATTTTATGAATTAGAAAAAATTTGGTCAGAGCTAATTCCAAAAGAAAAAGTGATGATATGAAAAAAATTAAATTTTTATTATTAATTTTTTTTTCCGTTTTTTATTTAAATAAAACAGTTATTTCAGCTGAAATTGATATTTATAAAAAAATTGATCTCTTCGGTGAGGTTCTAGAAAAAATTAATAAAGAATATGTTGATGAGTTCAATCAATCTGAGAGTATGGACTCTGCTATCAATGGACTTTTACAATCCTTAGATCCTTATTCATCCTACATGTCTCCTAAAATTTTTGATGAAATGCAAACAGAAACCAGTGGTGAATTTGGTGGACTAGGAATTGAAGTTAGCATGGAGGCTGGTGTGGTAAAAGTAATTTCACCAATAGATGATACACCTGCATCTAGGGCTGGATTAAAAGCTGGTGATTATATAGTCAAAATAAATAATGTCCAGGTTCAAGGAAAATCATTAAGTGAAGCTGTTGATTTAATGAGAGGACCTGTAGGCTCTGGAATAGAGTTAACAGTAAGACGAAGAGGCGAAAGAAAAGCGTTAACATTTAATATCATAAGAGAAGTTATTCAGGTACAATCTGTAAAATCTGAAATTATAGATGAAAATATTGGATACATCAGGCTTACTTCATTTAACGATAACAGTAGTGATCAAATAGAAAAACAAATTAAAAAACTTAAAAAAGATAAAAACTTAAATTCATTTATTTTAGATTTAAGAAATAATCCTGGAGGTCTTTTATCTCAGGCAATAAAGATATCAGATTTTTTTCTGGAAAACGGAGAGATAGTTTCAACAAAAAGCAGAAAAAAATCTGAAAATAGAAAATGGTTTGCAAAAAAAGGAGATATTACCGATGGAAAAACACTATTGGTTTTAATTAACTATGGTTCAGCATCTGCATCTGAAATTGTTGCTGGAGCTTTAAAGGATCACAAAAGAGCAATCATCGTTGGTGAAAATAGCTTTGGTAAAGGTTCTGTCCAATCCATTATTCCTTTAAAAAATCGTGGTGCTATCAGATTAACTGTCGCAAAATATTATCTTCCCTCTGGAAAATCTATTTCTGAAGTAGGTGTTAGACCAGATATTGAAGTAAATGAAGAAGGTGATGATTTTAGAATAAAAACTGATACTGATAATCAATTAAACTACGCTATTAAGTTACTTAACGGATAATATGAATAAAAATTTAAAAGATTTACCACTGAGAAGTGGGGTCGGAATTGTGTTATTAAATAAAGAAAATAAAGTATTCGTAGCAAAAAGAATAGATAATCCTAAAAATTTTTGGCAAATGCCTCAGGGTGGTGTTGATGAGGGAGAGGATAATTTAAAAGCTGCATTTAGAGAACTAGAGGAAGAAACAAGTATCAAAAGCGTAGAACTTATAAAAGAATTAGATGGTACATTAACCTATGATTTACCTGATAGATTGCTAGGTATTATTTGGAAAGGTAAGTACAAAGGTCAAAAGCAAAAATGGTTTTTAATGCGATTTATTGGAAATGATAATGAAATAAATATTAATACATCTAATCCAGAATTTTTAGATTGGAAGTGGATTGACTTAGATTTAATTACTGATGTTGTTGTTGATTTTAAACATCATGTTTACAAAGAACTTAAAGAAAAAGTAAAAAAATTAATTTAGGGTTTTTAAAACTTCAACTTTTTGATCTGCTAAATATTTAGATTGATCGTTAATATCAGTTTTATTAGCCTCTTTTTCTGCCTGTTTAAGTAAATCTTGTTGCTTTGATTTATCCATATCAGCAAGATTAAAAATTGTACTTGTTAAAATAGACAGATTGTTATTTTTAAACTCAACAATCCCATCCTCAACATAGTAATTTTCATCACCTGATTTTGATAAAATCTTAATTATCCCAGGTTTTAAAAAGGAAATAATAGAAATATGATCCTTTAATATTCCCATCTCTCCTTCAAAAGCAGGGACCACAACCTCTGAAACATCATCTTTTACTAAAAAAGATTTTTCAGGATTTACTATTTCAACTTTAAACTCTTCGCTCATTAAGCAGCAGCTTCTTGTTCCATTTTCTTAGCTTTTTCTATAGCTTCTTCAATTGTTCCAACCATATAAAAAGCAGCTTCAGGTAAGTGGTCATACTCACCTTTACAGATTGCATCAAAACCTTTGATAGTTGAGTCAAGATCAACAAGTTTTCCTGGAGAACCAGTGAATACTTCTGCAACAAAGAATGGTTGAGATAAAAATCTCTGGATTTTTCTTGCTCTTGCTACAACTAATTTATCTTCTTCTGATAACTCATCCATACCAAGAATAGCTATAATATCTTGTAGTGATTTATATGATTGTAGAATTCGTTGAACGTCTCTTGCTACTCTATAATGTTCATCTCCAACAATTCTTGGATCTAAAATTCTTGATGTAGAATCAAGTGGATCTACAGCAGGATAAATACCAATTTCTGCAATTTGTCTTGAAAGTACAGTCGTTGCATCCAAGTGAGCAAACGATGTTGCTGGAGCGGGGTCTGTTAAATCATCGGCAGGTACATAAATTGCTTGTACAGACGTGATTGATCCTTTGTTTGTAGTCGTAATTCTTTCTTGTAGGTTACCCATGTCAGTAGCTAATGTCGGTTGATATCCAACAGCAGATGGAATTCTTCCCAACAAAGCTGAAACCTCTGACCCAGCCTGAGTAAATCTAAAAATGTTATCTACAAAGAAAAGTACGTCCTGACCTTCCTGATCTCTAAAGTATTCAGCTACAGTTAACCCTGTAAGTGCAACTCTTGCTCTTGCTCCAGGAGGTTCATTCATCTGTCCATAAACTAAAGCAGCTTTTGAACCAGCTCCTTCTTTTTTAATTACTCCAGACTCAATCATTTCATGATAGAGGTCATTTCCTTCTCTAGTTCTCTCTCCAACTCCCGCGAAAACTGAAAAACCACCATGAGCTTTTGCAACGTTATTAATTAATTCCATAATTAAAACTGTTTTTCCTACTCCTGCTCCACCAAATAATCCAATCTTTCCACCTTTTGCATACGGTGCAAGCAAATCAATTACTTTGATACCTGTTACAAGGATTTCAGTTTCTGTTGATTGGTCATTAAATTCAGGTGCAGCTCTATGAATTGGCCAACTTTCTTTGGTTTTAACTTCACCTCTTTCGTCAATTGGTTCCCCAATTACATTAATAATTCTTCCAAGAGTTTCAGGCCCAACCGGAACTTGAATAGGAGCATTTGTGTTGGTAACTTCATCACCTCTTTTTAGTCCTTCAGTAGCATCCATAGCAATTGTTCTAACAGTGGTTTCGCCTAAGTGTTGTGCTACTTCTAAAACTAGTCTGTTATCACCATTTTTACATTCCAATGCTGTTAAAATTTCTGGTAGTTCACCATCAAATTTTACGTCTACTACCGCTCCAATAACTTGTGTGATTATTCCTTTGCTCATAATTATAAACTTTCTGCTCCTGATATGATTTCTATTAGTTCTTTTGTAATTGCTGCCTGACGACTTCTATTATATTCGATAGTAAGTTTGTCAACCATTTCACCTGCGTTTCGGGTTGCATTATCCATTGCACTCATTCTAGACCCTTGTTCGCTAGCTGAATTCTCTAACATTGCTTTAAATATTTGCGTAGAAATATTCTTTGGCAATAAATTGCTTAAAATTTCATCTTCATCTGGTTCAAATTCGTAACTTTCTTCTAAACTATTTTCTTCTCCCTCATTATTTAAAGGGATAATTTGCTGTGCTTGAGGAATTTGAGTAATTACATTTTTAAATTGATTATAAAAAATTGTACAAACATCAAATTCACCTGCCTCAAATTTTTCAATTACCATTTTCCCAACTTTGTCAGCATCAAAATAATTTGCATTTTTAGACTCTTTGAAAGAAATATTTTCAATTATTTTATCACCATAAACTCTTTTTAATTGGTCGTTTCCTTTTGAGCCAACTGTAATAATTTTAAGTTCTTTATCTTCATCTAAAATTTTTGCAAAATAACTTTTAGCTTTTTTAATAATATTAGAATTAAATCCACCGCATAAACCTCTATCAGAAGTCATCACCACACAAAGATGAGTTTTTTCTTGACCAGTCCCTGACAATAACTTTGGTGCATTTTCTTTATCAGATATACCATTTGATAAATTTAAAATAACATTATTCATTTTATCAGAATAAGGTCTTCCCTTCTCAGCGCTTTCTTGAGCTCTTCTTAATTTAGCTGCTGCAACCATTTTCATAGCTTTAGTAATTTTTTGTGTAGACTTTACACTAGCTATTCTTTTTTTTAGGTCGTCTAAACTTGCCATAAATTATTAAGATTTAAAATTTCCTTTTAATTGAGTGATTACCTCAACAAGTAATTTTTCTTTATCTTCCTCAAGTTTTCCTGAAGTTAAAATTGACTCTATAATTTCAGGCTTATCTGATTTACATTTTTCAATAATCTTGCTCTCAAATTCAGCAACGTCTTTTAAATCAATATCATCAAGATAACCTTTCACTCCACAAAATACTGAAATAACTTGTTCTGCAACAGTCATCGGTGAATATTGTTTTTGTTTTAAAAGTTCAGTCAACTTAGAGCCTCTATTCAAAAGCTGCTGAGTAGATGCATCTAAATCAGATCCGAATTGAGCAAAAGCTGCCATTTCTCTGTATTGTGCTAACTCTAGTTTCATTGAACCAGAAACTTTTTTCATCGCTTTTGTTTGAGCTGATGAACCAACCCTAGATACTGATAAACCTACGTTAATTGCAGGTCTTATACCTTGGTTAAATAGTTCTGTTTCAAGGAAAATTTGTCCATCTGTAATTGAAATAACGTTAGTTGGAATAAACGCGGATACGTCTCCACCTTGTGTTTCAATAATTGGCAGTGCAGTAAGTGATCCACCTCCATGTTCGTCACTTAATTTAGCTGCTCTTTCAAGTAATCTACTATGAAGATAAAATACATCTCCAGGATAAGCCTCACGTCCTGGAGGTCTTCTTAATAGCAATGACATTTGTCTATAAGCAACTGCTTGTTTAGACAAATCATCATAAATTATTAACGCATGCATTCCATTATCTCTAAAATACTCTCCCATAGCACAACCTGTGTATGGTGCTAAAAATTGTAAAGGAGCAGAGTCCGATGCAGTAGCAGCAACGATTGTTGTGTACTCCATAGCTCCAGCTTCTTCTAATGTTTTTTGAATTTGTCTTACTGTTGATCTTTTTTGTCCAACTGCAACGTATATACAGTACAGTTTTTGTTTTTCATCACCAGATTCATTGATTTTTTTTTGATTAATAATTGCATCTACTGCAACTGCTGTTTTACCAGTTTGTCTATCACCAATAATTAATTCCCTTTGCCCTCTTCCAATCGGGACTAGACTATCAATTGATTTAAGACCAGTTTGCATTGGTTCACTTACTGATTGTCGTGGAATAATACCTGGAGCTTTCACTTCAACCCTGCTTTTTTTAATTCCTTTATCTAATGGTCCTTTTCCATCAATAGGATTTCCTAATCCATCCACTACTCTTCCTAATAATTCTTTTCCAACTGGAGTATCAACAATATTACCCGTTCTTTTTACTACATCCCCTTCTTTAACATTTCTGTCATCACCAAAAATTACAACACCAACGTTTTCACTTTCTAAGTTTAGAGCCATACCTTTTGAACCATCTGCAAACTCTACCATTTCACCAGCTTGAACATTATCCAAACCATAAATCCTAGCAATACCGTCTCCAACTGATAAAACTTGACCAACTTCTGTGACTTCTGCTTTATCACCAAAATTTTTAATTTGTTCTTTTAATATTTTTGTAACTTCTGAAGGATTTATTTCCATTTATGCCTCTATCATTCTATTTTCGATTTGTTGTAATTTATTTTTAATTGAGGTATCGACCATAGTACTTCCTACTTGTACTACCAAACCTCCTATTAAACTTTCGTCATGATTGTAGTTTAATTTTATTTTTGAGCTAAAATTTTTTGTTAACTCCTCTGTAATTTTTGCAATTTCTTCATTAGATAATTCTTTTGCTGATTTTAATTCTGCCTTAAGTTCACCTCTTTTTCTTGAACAAATCTCAATAAAGCTTTTAAGGATACGCTCAATAAAAAAGAAGCGTCTTTTTTGAATTAAGAAACTTAAAAAATTTTTAAATAAAGACTCAAATTTATTATTTTCAGAGATTGTATTGATTACTTTTAATAAATCTTCTTGGCTTGTAGTTGGATCTTTAATCAAATTAGAAAAATCTTCACTTTGCTCAATTAAATTAAGAATAGATGAAGACTGATCTTCGATCTGACTTAAAAGATTGTTTTCCTCTGAAAGTTCAAAAAGCGCAAGAGAATACCTTTCAGCTGAAGTTATTGAAAATCCGGTATCTTTACTCAACTTGGTTCCTCTATAATGTTGAAGATTATTTAAAAATCACGCCCTAAATAGCATATGACCCTTATGTCTTCAAGTAGCGGATTCGTAAAAAAGGCCTCTTTTTTGCGGTTAATTGAAGTTAATTGGATCAACATCAACTGAAAGTTTTATTCCAGAAGAAAATTTATATTTTGGAATAATTTTTGCAAGAGAGCTCTGTAGTTTCATAGATTTTAAGCCTCTGATTAAAAATCTGATTCTAAATTTTCTCTTTAATCTAAATAATGGGGCATTCACAGGCCCTAATATTTTTCCTTCAATTTTATTTTCAATGAAATTTTTAAAATTAATAGCTTCTTTTTCTAATTTAATTTCATTATCTCCTGTTAAGATTAAAGAAATAAACCTTTGAAATGGAGGTAGTTTATTTTTTTTTCTTATCTCTAGTTCTCTTTCTAAAAAAATATCTGGATTTTTACTTGTAATTTCTGAAATCATCTTAGTATTATTTTCATAAGTTTGAAAATATACCGTTGCTGGCTTTCCTGTTCTTCCTGCACGTCCTGAAAGTTGATGATAGAGCTGCAAATTTTTTTCTGCACCTCTTAAATCATGTCCTTGAGATGAAAGATCGATATCAACAACTACAATACAATTTAAGCTTGGAAAATGAAAACCTTTTGAAATCAATTGAGTTCCAACTAAAATATGCGTTTCATTATTAATAATTTTATCTATTTTTTCTTTAGAATCTTTTTTATTCATTGTATCACTTGAAAAAATCTCTATTTTTTTTCCAGGGAATTTTCTTTTTACCTCATCTGAAATTCTCTCAACACCAGGGCCACTAAAAATAAATTCACAATTGCCTTCTTTTGTACAGTTCCTTTTAAGATCGGATTTGTATCCACAATAATGACATAATAAGTTATTTTTATTTTTATGATAAACTAAATTGATAGTACAATTTGGACATGTAAAACTTGTAAAACACTTATTACATAAAGCATTTGGAGAAAAACCTCTTCTGTTTAAAAAAAACAAAACTTGATTTTTTTTTTCCAAATGTAAATTAACTTTTTCAATAATTTTATTTGATAGCCATGATTGTTTTTCAAGTTTGGTATTATTTAAATTAATAATTTCATAATTAGGTAAAGCTGCATTTTGATATCTTTCATTTAATCTAGAAACCTCATATTTACCCTTTTTAATATTTTCAAAAGTTTCTATAGACGGAACAGCAGTAATCAAATTTATTGGAATGTTTTCAAAAGATGCTCTAGAAATTGCCATATCACGAGCATTGTATTTTATGCCTTCATCTTGTTTAAATGATTGATCATGTTCCTCATCAACAATTATCATTCCTAATTTTTTAAATGGTAAAAATAATGCAGACCTTGCACCAATAATTATTTTTATTTTACCATTAGAAACACCACTCCAAATTAATTCTTTCTTTTTTTTTGAAATACCTGAGTGCCAAACTGCGGGCTTAAAACCAAAATATTCTAAAAATTTTTGTTCAAACTGACTAGTTAAACCTATTTCCGGTAATAAAATTAATCCTTGAAAACCCTTCACTATCAGGGGTTTTAACGCTTCAAAATAAACTAAAGTTTTTCCTGATCCAGTTGTACCTTGTAAAACATGAACTCTAAATTTTTTATTTGAAGCATTCATTTTTTTTAGAGATTTATTTTGATCACTAGATAGCTTGATTAAGGTTTGTTTAATTTTGCTATCAAATATTTGATAAAGTTGGGTTTCTTTGTTCTCTACCGCATTACTAGTTAAGAGTACTAACTTTAAAGCCATGCCTTTTGGAATAAGATTATATTTTGCAAACCAATTTAAAAAATTTATTGTATTTTTTTTTAACGGAGTAACGTCTAATTTCTTGATTATATTTTTAGTCTTAAAATTTTTATTATTATTTTTTTCAAATTCGTCCCAAACAACACCGGTAATTTTTGATTTTCCAAAAGGTACCATTACATAATCACCAACTTTAAGTTTTAAACTACTTTCATAAGTGAATGGATGATTAAAAATATTAGGTACAAGAATCGGATATTTCATATTTTTATAGTATGAAAAAAAACTAAGAGTGTATTGCTCTTTTATCTACTGATAAAGCAGCTTCTTTTACTGCTTCAGAAAACGTTGGATGAGCATGGCAAGTTCGGGCGATATCTTCTGCACTTGCACCAAATTCCATTGCAACACCGATCTCTGCAATTAATTCTCCTGCATGAGGTCCAATTATATGTGCACCTAATACTTTATCTGTTTGCTCATCAGCTAAAATTTTAACAAAACCTTCCGCATCATCTATGGCCTTAGCTCTTGAATTAGCCATAAACGAAAATTTCCCTACTTTATATTTTTTATTTAATTCTTTTAATTGTTCCTCAGTTTTACCGATTGATGCTACTTCTGGTGTTGTATAAATTACTCCTGGGATTGTATCATAATTTACATGTCCAGATTGACCAACTATGTTTTCTGCAACTGCTATACCTTCGTCCTCCGCTTTATGTGCAAGCATTGGACCAACAATTACATCGCCTATTGCATAAATATTTTCAACGTTAGTCTTAAAAATTTTATCAGTTTTAACTCTATTTCTTTCGTCTAGATCTACTCCTACGGACACTAAATTTAAACCATCTGTATTAGGTTTTCTACCAACAGAAATCAAAACAACATCACACTCAAAATTATTTTTATTACCATCTTTATCTACTGTTGAAACCACTGCACCAGCTGCATTTTTTTTAATTGTTTCAACTTTATTTTGCATATTAAATTTCATTCCCTGTTTTTTTAAAATTTTCATAAATTCTGAAGAGATTTCTTTATCCATTCCAGGTGTAATATGATCTAAAAATTCAACAACTTGCACCTCTGCTCCAAGTCTTGACCATACAGATCCCATCTCCAATCCTATATAGCCTCCTCCTACTACGACCATTTTCTTAGGTACCTTTTCTAACTTTAAAGCACCTGTTGATGAGACAATTGTTTTCTCATCTATTTCTATTCCTGGTAATGAAGCTGGAACTGATCCTGTTGCAATAACTGTTTTTTCTGTTTGAATGATGGTTTCTTTATTTTTATCGTCCTTTATTAAAATTTCATTTTTAGACTTAAAACTTCCGTGTCCTTTAAAATAAGTAACTTTGTTTTTTTTCAAAAGAAACTCAACACCTTTTGTAAGAACGGTTACAGCTTTATCTTTGCTTTTCATCATTTTGTCTAAATTTAATTTTACTTCGCCAACTTCAATACCTTTGTTTGCTAAACTTTTTACTTTATGAAATTCTTCAGACAGATTAAGTAAGCTTTTTGATGGGATGCAACCAACATTTAAACAAGTACCTCCCAAAG
>CACMRS010000021.1 GCA_902616165.1 uncultured Pelagibacteraceae bacterium | reverse complement strand
CGATGTATTCAAGTAAATTATGTTACTTTTCAGACTGATTGGAAAGTTAAATAATTTTATTTTTCCCAATCAAATCTGGGAAATGAGTCGAAAACTTTAAATATTCCCTCTGACCACTGGTTACAAACTCGGGAATAAGTTTCGTCAGAAAGATTTAAACATTCAAGTGAAGCTAATCTTTCAGCATCTTTTTTGTGTACAGCAAAATCTATTGGTGGGCCTACTGTTAAATCACTTTTTAAGGTTGAGTCCATCGAAATTAATGCGCAACGTGATGCGTCCCCAATAGATACGTTTGGTTTGATTACCCTATCTAATATTGGCTTACCATACTTTACTTCTCCAATTACAAGATAAGGTTTGCTGTCTGCAGGTCTTATATAATTACCTTGAGGATATATTAAATATAATTCGTGTTGCTGACCTTTGATTTGTCCTCCAACTATAAATGTTGAACCAAGTAAGACATTATCTGTATTAATTCCTTGAGGTGAGGAGTGCTCAATATTAAGTGAACCAATATAGGAAGCTATTTGTTCGAAATCAGAGCATGTGTTTAAGTTCATTATCCCTGTTGAGCTTTTTAAATCTTTCTCAATTGATTTATAAACTGCTTGTGAAGTTCCTAAATTTCCTGAAGTTACTATTACAATAGTTCTGTCACCAACATCATGGGTCATCATTTTTGAATATATATTTACATTATCTAGACCTGCATTTGTTCTTGAGTCTGACGCAAAAACAAGACCTTCATTAGTTTTAATACCTATACAATATGTCATAGATGTAATTGATATTTAAAAATAATCATTTTTACAAACTATTTTTAGCATAACTGTCATTCATTCTTCGCATTTGTCTATTTTGTATTTTTATTAAAATATTAAATATTATGGTTACTCAATTCTGGAAAAATTACGACTCAAAGTCCTCTTATGACGGTTATATATCTGATGATAGTAAAATAAGAAAACATGCTAAAATTATTTCTGGAATTTTAGAGAGGAATGGAAAGAAAAAATTACAAGAAATTGAAAAAAATTGCCAAAGCACAATTAGCGCAAGAGGAATTAATTTTAGAGTCTATGCAGCCAACAATAGAGCAGAAGAAAAAAAATGGCCTTTAGATATTATTCCCAGAATAATTCCTAAACGTGTATGGAACAAAATTTCAAAAGGGTTGGCACAAAGAGTAAAAGCACTTAATTTATTTATCGATGATGTTTACAATAAAAAAAAAATTTTTAAGGATAATGTAGTTCCTAAGGAATTAGTTTTTAATTCGCCATATTATATCAAAGAATGTGATGGTTTTTCTCCAAAGTATAAAGCTTGGTCAAACATTTCTGGAATTGATCTTATTAGAAATATAAATGGTGAATACTTGGTTTTGGAAGATAATTTGAGAGTTCCATCAGGTGTATCTTATATGCTTGAAAATCGGATGGTTATGAGGGATGTTTTTCCAGAGTTATTTACGAGATATAAAGTTTCCTCAATACATCAATACGCAAATAAATTGTACCACTGTATGGAGGAATGCATACCGAAAAGAACTGAAAATCCTCACATGGTAGTACTTACTCCTGGCATTTATAATTCAGCTTATTTTGAACATTCTTTTTTAGCTGAACAAATGGGAATAGCTCTCGTTGAAGGCAAAGATTTGTTCGTGGAAAATGATATTGTATACATGAAAACTGTTAAAGGTAAACTTAAAGTAGATTGTATATATAGAAGATTGGATGACAACTTTTTAGATCCCAAAGTATTCTACAAAGAATCACTTATTGGAGTTCCTGGACTTTTTAAGTGTTGGAAAAAAGGAAACGTAGGAATAGTAAACGGAATTGGAACAGGTATAGCAGATGACAAAGCTATTTACTCTTATGTAAATAAAATGATTGTTTATTATCTAGGCGAGCAACCTAAAATAAATCAAGTTGAAACTTTTTTGTGTCATGAGAAAAAAGATAGAGATTATGTTATTGAAAACATTTCAAAATTAGTTGTTAAACCAGCTAATGCGTCTGGAGGGTATGGTATTTTAATTGGTGCAAGAGCATCAAAAAAAGAAAAAGATGAAATGATTCAGAAAATAAAAAGTAAACCAAGAGAATTTATTGCTCAGCCTTTAGAAATTTTATCAACTCTTCCTACGATTACTGAAAGCAATATAGAGCCAAGACATGTTGATTTAAGACCTTTTGTGTTAAGTGGAAAATCTATTTACGTAACATCTGGTGGTTTAACAAGAGTTGCATTAAGGAAAGGGAGTACAATTGTAAATAGTTCACAAGGTGGAGGATCTAAAGATACAATGATAGTTGATGTTTAGAATTTACTAAATATCTTGTAGTGAATTAACCTCCAATCTTTTTGTCTTAAGAGATTTAATTGCCTCCAAACAGGCTTGAGCAGTAGACATATTAGTACAATAAGGAACTTTATTCTTTAGTGTTGCTCTTCTTAAAGCTATTGCGTCACTTAATCGATGTTCACTATTTCCACCTCCAGTATTTATTACTAATGCAATTTTTTTAGAGTCTAAAACATCTACTATATGAGGTGATCCAGTGCTTACTTTATTTATAATTTTACATTTCATCCCATGCTTTCGAATATATTCTGCAGTTCCTCTAGTTGCACATAATGTAAACTTAAGTTTAAGAAGTTCTTTAGCTAAATCTATTCCTTCATCTTTATGACTATCTTTCAGAGATATAAAAGCCAATCCTTGTTTTGGTAATGAGTTAGCTGCTGCGATCTGACTTTTGGCAAAAGCCATTCCAAAGTTTTTATCGAAACCCATAACTTCTCCAGTGGACTTCATTTCAGGTCCTAACAATAAGTCACTGTTTGGAAATTTATTAAATGGGAATACAGCCTCTTTAACTGCATACATTCCTTTAGATTTATCTTTTAAATTAAACTTAGATAACTTTTCACCGGCCATTACTCTTGATGCAATTTTAGCTAGAGGCAATCCTTTTGCTTTTGATACAAAAGGTACTGTTCGACTTGCTCTTGGATTTACTTCAATCACATAAATTTCATCTTTTTTAATTGCAAACTGTATATTCATGAAACCTTTTACATTTAAAGCTATCGCTAATTTTTTAGTTTGATTTTCTATTTCTTTAAGAAGGTATGGTTTAATTGACACAGGGGGTAGGCTACAAGCAGAGTCTCCCGAATGAATTCCAGCTTCCTCTATATGCTGCATAATACCTGCAACATGAACCTGTTTTCCGTCTGATATAGCATCCACATCTACTTCCATTGCATGATTGATAAATTTATCAATCAAAATTGGATTTTCTTCTGCAGCTTTAAACGCTTCTTCAACAAATTGTTTAAGTTGATTTTTTTCATGAACAATTTCCATTGCTCTTCCACCAAGAACATAAGATGGTCTTACCATTAATGGTAACCCAATTTTATCTGCAATTTTTATTGCTTGATTAAATGTTTTTGCAATCCCACTCTCAGCCTGTTTGAGTTTTAGTTTATTTAATAAATTTCTAAATCGGTCTCTATCCTCTGCTAAATCGATAGAGGTATATTGTGTTCCTAAAATTGGAAGTTTGTTGTCATGTAAAAATTTAGCAAGTTTAATTGGAGTTTGGCCACCAAACTGGGCTATCACTCCTATTAGGTTTCCTTTTTCTTGTTCTTTTTTAATTATGTTAAAAACGTATTCTTCTTTTAAAGGTTCAAAGTATAATCGATCACTCGTATCATAATCTGTTGATACTGTTTCAGGGTTACAATTAACCATTATTGTCTCAAAACCCGCATCTTTTAATGAAAAACTAGCCTGACAACAACAATAATCAAATTCAATTCCTTGACCAATTCTATTTGGTCCTCCTCCAAGAATAATTATTTTTTTCTTATTAGATGGATCAGCTTCACATTCAGAGTTAATTGAAAAATTTCTTTGATAAGTTGAGTACATATATGGAGTAAAAGATTTGAATTCAGCCGCACAAGTATCCACTTTTTTATAAACTGGAAGAATTTTTAGCGCCGATCTTTTTCTTCTAACAACGTCTTCAGAAGTTTTAGTCAATTCTGAAAGTTTCTTATCTGAAAACCCTATTGATTTTATTCTATTAAATTCTACAAAGTCTTTAGGAAGTCCCTTGATTTTGATCTGTGTTTCGCAATCAACTATTTCTTTAATTTGCTCTAAAAACCAAGGATCAATTTTGGATAAATTATATATTTTCTTTAAGTCTATTTTTTTTCTAATTGCTTCTGCAACTAGCAATATCTTATTTGGAATAGTTTCTTTAAGCTTCTTTTCAATTTGTTTTTTATTTAATTCAAAAATTCTGTCTAAACCTGAAAAACCAGTTTCAAGTGATACTAACGCTTTTTGGAGAGACTCCTTAAAGTTTCTTCCTATTGCCATCGCCTCACCTACCGATTTCATGGATGTTCCTAAAGTTGCAGGAGAAGTTGAAAATTTTTCAAACGTAAATCTTGGAATTTTAGTCACCACATAATCTATACTTGGTTCAAATGATGCAGGTGTAACTTTAGTTATTTCATTTTTTAATTCATCCAGAGTATAACCAACTGCTAATTTTGCAGCTACTTTCGCAATTGGAAATCCAGTTGCTTTTGATGCAAGTGCTGAGGATCTTGATACACGTGGATTCATTTCAATGACAACCATTCGACCGTTTTTAGGATTGATAGCAAACTGAACATTTGATCCTCCAGTTTCAACTCCAATTTTTCTTAAACATGCTATAGATGCATTTCTCATCACTTGGTATTCTTTATCTGTAAGTGTAAGAGCTGGTGCAATTGTTACTGAATCACCCGTATGAATTCCCATTGGATCTATATTTTCAATTGAGCAAATAATTATACAATTATCTTTCTTATCTCTTACCACCTCCATCTCAAATTCTTTCCACCCCTCTAAACATTCCTCTACAAGAACTTGGCTTACAGGAGACTCGTGCAATCCATTTTTAACAATCTTAAAATAATCTTTTTTAGTTTTAGCTATTCCTCCACCAAGTCCACCAAGTGTGAAGGCAGGTCTTATGATTGCTGGTAATCCAATTTTTTTTAATACTTTTGATGCTTGGTTATTGTTATTAACAATTTCAGATTTTGGTAAATCTAAACCAATATCAATCATATTTTTTCTAAATTTCTTTCTGTCCTCAGCGTTAGAAATTGCTTTAGAGTTTGCTCCTATCAATTCAATTTTGTATTTTTTTAGAATTCCTTTTTTCTCAGCTTCCATTGCAAGGTTAAGTGCAGTTTGTCCACCCATTGTGGGAAGAATTGCATCTGGTTTTTCTTTTTTGAGAATTTTTTCCAATACATCAAGTGTAATTGGCTCAATATAAGTTTTATCTGCAACATCTGGATCTGTCATAATTGTTGCAGGATTTGAGTTTATTAAAACTACTTTATAACCCTCATCTTTTAGAGCTTTACATGCTTGTGTACCTGAATAATCAAATTCACATGCTTGTCCTATAATTATTGGACCAGCTCCCACAACTAGTATTTTTTTAATATCTTTTCTTTTTGGCATTTTTTTTCATGTTGTTAATAAATTCTTGAAATAAATAAACACTATCTTGAGGTCCCGGATTAGACTCTGGGTGATATTGAACTGAAAAGACTGGTTTATTTTTTAGTTTGATACCTTCAATACTGTTATCAAATAAAGATTTATGTGTGACTTCAATATTTTTTGGTAATGTTTCTTTAACTACTTCAAATCCATGGTTTTGACTTGTAATTTCTACATTATCATGAATTAAATTTTTAACTGGATGATTTGCTCCTCTATGACCAAGCTTCATTTTCTTTGTTTTGCCACCTAATGCTAATGCTAAAATTTGATGACCCAAACAAATACCAAATATTGGTAAATTTTTTTTAATTAGATCTTTAATAACGTCTATAGCATATTTCCCTGTTGCAGCTGGATCACCAGGACCATTTGATAAAAATATTCCATTTGGTTTTAAAGCTAAAATTTTTTGCGCATTAGTTTTACAAGAAACGACAGTAACTTTACAATTAAAGTCAGAGAAATATCTTAAGATATTTTTTTTTATTCCATAATCAATTGCAACAACATGAAATGAGTTCTTATTATTTTTTTTATATCCAAATTCTTTTTTCCAAGTTTTAAGACCTTTCCAAATATAATTTTTCTGAGTTGAAACAACTTCTGCAAGATCAAGATTTTTTAATCCACTCCATTTTATGGTGGTATTAGTCAATTTATTAATATTAAATTTTCTTTTCTTTGAGTAACTAATTGTACCTTTTGGGGCACCTTTGTCCCTTATAAAGTTTGTTAAACTCCTAGTGTCTAAGCCAGTAATTCCAACAATTTTATTTTTCTTAAGCCAAGCATCTAAATGTAGGAAGGATCTATAATTTGATGGTGAAGTTATTTCTGAGTTAAATATTACTCCTCTTGCCCATATTTTATCAGACTCATGATCCTCTTTATTAGTTCCAACATTTCCAATATGAGGAAAGGTAAAGTTAATTATTTGACCTGCGTATGATGGATCGGAGATGATTTCTTGATAACCAGTTAATGATGTATTAAAGCAAACTTCACCTGTGGCCTCTCCTTGGTACCCAATTCCAATTCCTTTAAATACCTTTTTGTTTTCAAGAACTAAAACGCCTGTATTAATTTGAGATTTTATTTTTGAGTTAGTTTTTTTTGCTTTTTTGATCAATTACAACTCATGAGTTAAAGGTTAATACAATAATTGCTTTATTATCGCAACAGAGATGTAATATAAAATTGTAAAAAAACAATTTTTCTTTTGAAGAATTTTTTCTTTAAAGTAGATTAAAAAATTATGTCATTAAAACAGACTATCGAAAACGAATATAAAAATGCTCTTAAATCTAAAGATAAAAATAAAATATCAACCTATAGGTTAATATTATCTTCTATTAAGGATTTGGACATTGTTAACAGATCAGGTCCCAATAAAAAGGAGACTGATGATGAGGATATCAAGAAACTTTTAAAAAAAATGGTTAAACAACGAGCCGAATCGATCGATATTTACAAAAAAAATAACAGAACAGATCTTTTAGAGGTCGAACAAAATGAATATGACATTTTAACAAGTTTCTTGCCAAAGCAACTTAGCGAAGATGAGACTAAGAAAATTTGCGCAGATGTTATTTCGAAAATTGGAGCAAATTCATTAAAAGACATGGGAAAAGTTATGGGTGAATTAAAAAAAACTCATGCAGATGAAATTGATTTTTCAAAAGCAGGATCATTGATTAAAGAATTATTGAACAAATAATGAAATACCCAAAAGAGTATCTTGATGAAATTAAAAATAGGTTGAAAGTTTCAACGGTAGTATCAAAGAGTGTTTCATTAAAAAAAAGAGGTAAAGAATTTGTAGGTTTATCACCTTTCAAAAATGAAAAAACACCATCATTTACCGTTAATGATGAAAAAGAATTTTATCATTGTTTTGCAACCTCAGAGCACGGTAATATTTTTGATTTTGTGATGAAAACTCAAAATTTAAAGTTTGGAGAGGCAGTTAAATACTTAGCTCAATTAGCAGGAATGCAACCTTATATGTTTTCAAAACAAGATGAAGAAAGAGAAAAAAAGTGGAATGAGTATAAAGCTATTTTTAGTGAATATGTTGACTTTTATCATAATGAACTTTTAAAAAATGAAAATTATTCGATTGCTAGAGATTATTTAAAAAATAGATCATTAGGTAAAGATGAAGTGAAAAAATTTAAAATAGGATACATAGAAAAAAATCCAAATTTTTTTGAAAAATTAAAAAAAAATTATACTGAACAAACTTTAGTCGAGACTGGTTTATTCTATTTCGATGAGAAAAAAAAAATTTATGTAGAAAGATTTAGAGGTCGATTAATATTTCCAATCAATAATATTTCGGGTCAACCAATAGCTTTAGGTGGAAGAATAATTGAAAATTTAGATTATTTAGCCAAATATATAAATTCACCTGAAACGAATTTTTTTAAAAAAGGATCAAATTTATATAATTTGGATCTAGCAAGAAAACTTTCTAATAAAATTGATCACATTTATCTAGTTGAAGGATATATGGATGTTGTTGGTCTAAGTAAATATGGAATTGAAAATGTAGTAGCAAATCTTGGTACGTCTTTAACCGACAAGCAAATTTTAACTTTAAACCAATTTTTTGATGATATCATAATATGTTTTGATGGTGATGAAAGTGGATATAAAGCTGCTGTTAGAGCGGCAGAAAATTCAATTAAAGAATTAAAACCTGAAAAACAAATTTCTTTTTTGTTTTTACCAGACAAAGAAGATCCAGATAGTTATGTAAATAAAAATGGTAAGGCTAATTTTGTAGATTTTACAAAGCAGAGCAAATTATCAATTCATCAATTTATTTTTAGTCATTATAAAAAACAAACTAAAAATAATCCTTCATCGATGGCTATTTTTGAGAAAAAACTAAGAGAAATTGCAAATACAATTAAAGATAATTTTATAAAAAAATATGTTTTAGAATATTTTTTAGAAAAGATTGCTGAGTTAACACCGCATTCCAATCAAAATAAGAAAAGATTTTATTCAAAAAAAACTAAATCTTTAGAAAGCACAAAAAAATACTTTCAAGAAAGTCAGTCCTTGACTGGAGTTGAATTAAAAGAGTTTTCTCTATTATACTTAGTGATAAACAACCTAGATTTATTGCAAGCAAATATCCATTTGATTGAAAATATTAAATTATTTACTGAGTTAAATAAAAAAATATTCGAAATGATAATTGAAAGACTGAAATCTGGCACACAAATTACAGTCCAAGATCTTAACTTAGATATTCATTTAACTGAAAAAATAAACAAATTTGCTCCAATTAAACATATTCTTAAAAATAAGCCTGATGATGATCAAAAAATAATAGAATTATTAGAGGACATTTCTAGGGATTTAATGAATTATGATCTAGAATTCAGAATACAGGAATTAGAATCGAAGTTTTCGATGGATATGAGCGAGTCTACATTTAATGAGTTAAAAGAGCTCAAAAAAAAGCAGAATCTCAATTAAACTGACTAAATTAGTAATAGATTTTTATATAATTGACATTATATAAGATCTCTAAACTCAAATAATCGTGGAAAGAATTATAACAAAATCATTTGCTAGACTTATGGGCCGAGGTACCCATAGAGGTTTTATAACTTATGAAGAGTTAAGCAAGTCACTTGGAAAAAGAAATTTATCTAATGAAAATTTGGATCAAGCATTTATACATATTTTAGATAATAATATTACTTTAGTTGAAAAGAAATCTGATTTTAAAGTTTTAAGAAAAAAAGAAAATTCTAATAAAGAAGATGGCAAAACAATTGAAAAAAGTGACGATCCAATCAGAATGTATTTACGTGAAATGGGTGGAGTTGAACTGCTTTCAAGAGAAGGTGAAATTGCAATTGCAAAAAGAATAGAAGCAGGAAAAGATGTAATGCTTATAGCTCTTTCCCAAAGTCCAATAACTGCGCAACAGTTTTTTCAGTGGAATGAGCAATTACAAAAAGATGAAATATTGGTGAGAGAAATTATAGACATTGATACTAATTATATGGAAGATGAGACCACTGGACCAAGCGCAAAACAAAAAAACGCAGGAGAAGATGACAAAGAAGAAGTTTCATCTGACGAAGAAGATGACTTTAACCCTACACTTGCAGCAATGGAAAGTGAAATTAAGCCAAAAGTATTAAAAACAGTTAATTCATTAACTAAAGAATATTCTAAATTAATTAAATATCAAAAAGAAAAACTTGAATGTGTTTTACAATCACAAACTTTTTCTCCAGCAAAAGATAAAGGATATGAGAAGGTTGTTAGTGAAATACTAAAAAATATTAAATCACTACAACTATCTCCTTCTGTTTTAGAGGATTTAGTTCAAAAACATTATGTAGAAAATAAAAAAATCATTTCCCTTGAGGGAAATCTTTTGAGACTTGCTATGGATCAAAAAATTTCAAGAAATGAGTTTATTAAATTTTATGTTGGAAACGAAATTAATCCTAATCTAAAAAAATTTTTAGATACTAATATCATATGGAAAAAATTCTTTGCCGCGAATAAAGACGAATTTAAAAATATTAGGGAAAGATTAATTGAAATAAGTAACAAGCTAGAAATTTCAGTCACCGACTTTAAAAAGTTAGTTAGTAGAATTCAAAAAGGGGAAAAAGAATCACGAATTGCAAAAAAAGAAATGGTAGAGGCAAACCTCAGGTTAGTAATCTCAATTGCAAAAAAATATACTAACAGAGGTCTGCAATTTTTAGATTTAATTCAGGAAGGGAATATAGGCCTTATGAAGGCTGTAGATAAATTTGAGTACAGAAGAGGTTATAAATTCTCTACTTATGCTACATGGTGGATTAGACAAGCGATCACAAGATCAATCGCAGATCAAGCAAGAACAATAAGAATACCAGTTCATATGATAGAAACAATAAACAAAATTGTTAGAACACAAAGATTAATTTTAAGCGAATTTGGTAGAGAAGCTACTCCAGAAGAGTTAGCTCAGAAACTAAGAATGCCTTTAGATAAAGTAAGAAAAGTTTTAAAAATTTCAAAGGAGCCTGTTTCATTAGAGAAACCTGTTGGAGACGAGGAGGATAGTAGTTTAGGAGATTTTATTGAGGATACAAAAGCTTTAGCACCATTAGAACAAGCAATTAAGTCAAACCTTGGAGAAGCAACAACTAAAATCTTATCTACTTTAACTCCAAGAGAAGAAAGAGTTTTAAGAATGCGATTTGGTGTTGGAATGAATACAGATCATACTTTAGAAGAAGTTGGGTTACAGTTTTCTGTAACAAGAGAAAGAATTAGACAAATTGAAGCCAAAGCACTTAGAAAATTAAAACATCCAAGTCGATCAAAACAATTAAAAAGTTTCTTAGAAAGTTAAATCTGGGCCGTTAGCTCAATAGTAGAGTACTGCATTGACATTGCAGGGGTAGTTGGAGCGTAACCAACACGGCCCACCATTATTTGATTATCTTTAATTGATAACTTCCCTAAAATGTTATAACTAATCTAATGTTTGGGCCTGTAGCTCAGTTGGTTAGAGCAGTACACTCATAATGTATTGGTCCCAGGTTCGAGTCCTGGCGGGCCCACCAAATATGGTGAAATTAATTTTAAAAATATTTTTTAAATTTATAAAAAAATTCTCTAAATTTTCTAATTGCTTACAAAATAGTACAAACAAATTTTTGAAACGCACTGTTCACATACTATAAGAAATGTTATGTTTTTTTAGTGAAAGATGATAATAAAAATTTAAAAACAATTAATACTCAATTTGGTAAAATTATTATTAATATTAATGACCAATTTATAGGCAAATCTTTTCTCAATCAAAAATATTGGGGTTTGCAAGATATACAAATAATTTCTAAGATTTTAGAATTCAAATGTAAAAAAAAAAATAGAGTTATTTTTTATGATGTTGGAGCAAATATAGGAACTCATTCAATAGCACTCTCAAGTATATTAAAAAACAAAATTGCTATTAGAGCTTTTGAGGCACAATCAAATATTTACGAAATGTTTAATGAAACAATTAAAGTTAATAATCTAAATAATATAAAACTTTATCATACAGCAGTTAGTGATAAAAACGATGAAATAATAAGAATAAATCTTCCTGATTACTCTAAACGTAATAATTTTGGTGGACTAGAGTTATGTAAACCTTTTCAAAATTCTGATAATTTTGATATGAAAAAAAGTGGAATTTTAGAGGATATTAAAACAATTAAATTAGATACTTTTAATGAAGAAGTAGATTTTATCAAAATAGACGTAGAGGGAATGGAAAGTCTTGTATTAAAAGGATCAAAAAATCTTATAATTAACCATAGACCATTTGTACTTATTGAACTTTTAAAAACAAAATTAGAGGATATTACTGAATTTTTCAGAGATAAAGATTACAACATTTATAGCAAAGGTATGGATGCATTTGTAATTCCAATTGAGTCAAAAGTAAATTTTAAAGGATTAAAAAAGTTATTGTAAATTTTTTTTATTTAAAATCTCTTAATAATTTTATTTATTAAGAGTATTAATATCAAAATTTATAATAATGTATTTAAATTTATTTAAATAAATTTTTAAAAAGGCTACTAATAATCTATTTGGTTCATTTTCCTATTCTTATGCACCCATCGCATTATTTTTTATAAAATTCCTCTAAAACTTTAAATAAAGCATCTATATTTCCATCATTTGAATTTAAAATTGATGTAAATTCCTCTTTTTGTGTTCTCGCCAAACTCAGTCCTTCAATAATTAAATCTCTAATTAAAGGGTTATCTGGATTTTTTGTATAAATTCTCCAATCAATTTTAACTTCTGGTCTTTCAGTAGTAGATACTAACAAACTATTAACGATTGTATAGTTTGTATTCAAAACTTTTTTTCCCAGAACATTAATTTCAGGGTTAGTGTACTCGGCCAATCTACTAGAAAAACTTTTTAAAAAATATGACTCAAATAATTCTGAATACTTTATTTTTTGATCTTCGTCTAAATTTTTCCTTGCTTTACCTAGAGAGTAAAAACCTACACCCCTTATATCAACTGTATCTTTTGCAATTAACTTTAATTTATTAATTTTTTCTTCTTTGGTGATATCTTCTGATAAAATTTGAGACGCTCTATTAACAGTTGATTGCACAAATACGTCTGGCTCGATAGAGTGTACATTTGATAGGCAAAAAACAAAAAATAAAAAAATTATAATATTTTTTTTTAGACCCATCATGTTGTTTTAGATTTATTGATTTTCAATTTCTTCCCAGTCACTATCGTCTTGGGTTTCAATAATTTTATTTGTATTAAGAATTTTTTGTTGTCTATCTTGAAGATACAAACTTTTGACAGAGGCGTAAAAGTCTATAGAATTTTTTTCAAGATTTTCAATAGCATCATAATTTTTTGCCCTAAAGTCTACTCCAGCAGTAACTCTTGAGGCATAATAGTCAAAATCAGTAAAGTAATGAGTATTATTCTTTACTGTAACATTATACCATGCATCACCTCCCACAAAGTTAGCAATCGAAGCAGTTGCATCTCTTGCAGTGCTAGGCCCTAAAACAGGTAGAACCAAATAGCATCCTGGTCCAACACCCATAGTAGCTAGAGATTGACCATAGTCTTCTTTTTCATATTCAGGAAAACCTAAATGTTTTGCAACGTCAATAAAGCCCAAAATACCAATTGTAGAATTTATAATGAACCTTCCAGAGTTTATTCCCGCCTTTTTTACATCACCTTGCAGAATATTATTAGGTACGGTTACTAATGTCGATAAATTACTTAATGAATTACTTACACCATTCTTTAAGGGCGAGGGTAAAACTTTATATGCACTTGCAACTGGTTGAAAAATTATACCATCTAAAACTTGGTTAAATGCAAATGTAGCTCTATTTAAATTTTCAAAGCAATCTTTAATCTCAGCAGGTTGATTTTTTTTCAAAATTAATTCACCATCAGAGCCTGCGTTAGCATTAAAAGCTAGAAAAAAAATTGATATAGTAATTAATGCAAATTTTCTAAACATCTTAGCCTGTATAATATATAAATTATTAAAGTAAATTAAGAATTATTTTAAAAAAATGACGATAAAATGTCTATAAAGTAGCCAAAATTAATGTCCAAATTGACCATAAATACAACCGCTAATTATTCTCCAAATTTTGATGTAAAAAAAAGAAATTTTAGACAAATTAAGTATATTATTTTTCATTATACTGGCATGAAAAATGAAAATGATGCTATAAAAAAATTAACTAACTTTAAATCAAAAGTAAGT
>CACMRS010000020.1 GCA_902616165.1 uncultured Pelagibacteraceae bacterium | reverse complement strand
GGACTTTCAGATTATCGAAGTAGTGAAGGAAGAAAAGTGAGGGTAAAATATAGAGGTAAAATTAATGATACTATTTTAAATATTCTTGGTGGAGTAAGAAGTAGTTGTACTTATGTTGGTGCTCCTTCATTAAAACAACTAAGTAAATGCACAACTTTCGTTAGAGTATCAAATCAGTTTAATGATAGTTTAATTAAATAATTTATTTTTTAAACTTATAATCTTTAATATTTGTAGTTTCATATTTCTCAAAAGGCATATGTATCCATGGAGAGTCTTTTAAATAATCTACAGAATAATCAGGTTTAAATTTTGAGGTTGATTTATGCCATAAAACTGCAGTTTTAATTTTTTCATCAAAATAAAAACCATAAAAATGTTCTAACCATTTAATACTTTTGATTAAAGTTTTTCCAGAATCAGCTAAATCATCAACTAACAAAACATGTGAACCCAAATTTGGAGTAGTTTTTGCCAAATCTCTTGAAAAAGTAAACTGTCCTTGTTGATTTTTTATATCGTCACTATCACCATGGTAAGACTCAACAGATAAAATAGCTAAAGGGACATTAAAAAGTCTACTAAAAATATCTCCAACTCTTAATCCACCTTTTGCAATACAAATTATTTGATTAAATTTTAAATTATCATCATGAATTTTTTTAGCTAATTGCTCTATCTTCTTATGATAGTCTTCCCAAGTTACATAAATATCTTTCATAATATTTGGTAGCGGGAAGTGGGATCGAACCACTGACCTCGGGCTTATGAGTCCCGCGCTCTAACCAACTGAGCTACCCCGCCTTAATTGATAAATGGTTTATAATATAAATCTTTATTGTTTCAATAAACTTTTTTAAATCAAATTCTTAACTAAATAATAAAATAAATAGCTAATGAACTAACTAAACCAGCTAAAATAATTGAAAAAACAATTCTTTTTTTTAAAGTTCTTTTTTGGTCTAATCGAACTCTGTTTAGTAAAATATTTACATTAGTAGTTTTAATCTTATCTACTTCAAAATCTTTATTTCTAGCAGTATCAGTATTAAATAATGTTGAGTCTTGATCGTTTTTTTCCACGGCTCATTTAAACAGCTAATTAACCTAAATACAATAAAATTAAAATTAACTAAATTTTTCTAAAATCTTTTGTATTTAGTGGTTTTGAAAGAATTTCGATTGGATATTTGATCTTCTCTACTTCTATGAACAAATTATTATCTTTAAGCGTATCTATTGTGTTTCCTGAATTAACATATCCAAATGATAAATTTTTATCAAAGCAGAATGAATAATTTCCTGAAGTTGTTCTTCCAATGATTTTATCATCTAAATAAATAGGCTCTTCATGTAACAACAAAGGTTGACCTGGTATACTTTCTTTTAATGTAAACATCATCATTTTCTTTACTAAAGGTTTGTCTTTAATTTTTAACAATGCGTCTTTACCTATAAAATTAACATTTTTTTTATAACTAATAGTAAAATTTAAACCTGCTTGATACTGATTTTCTTCTGGTGAAATATCATGGCCCCAATGTAAAAAACCACTTTCCATTCTCATTATATCCATTGCATGCATACCACAATGAGATAAGCCAAAATTTTTGCCTTCATTAGTTAAAATTTTATATAAATCCAAAGCATCGTTTTTATTTACATATAATTCAAAGCCAAGCTCACCCACATAAGATATTCTTTGTGCCCAAACTTTTATATTCTCAATCAATACATTTTTTCCTGATCCAAATTGAAAATTTTCTGGTGAATAATCTTCATCACTTATCTTTTGAATCATGTCTCTACTTTTAGGACCAAATAAACCAAGACAGCAAATCTCTTCTGTAACATCGATTAATTTAACATCTTCAGATAAATATTTTAAAATATGAAATTTATCTCTTTCTCTAGTTGCTGCTGAACTAACTATTCTAAAATAATTTTTATCAATACAGACAACTGTTACATCTGTTTCGATACCACCATCCTCATTAAGCATTTGTGTATAGGTAGATTTGCCAATTTCATTTTTAATGTTAGCTGTACAAATTTTTTGTAAATCGCTATGAACTTTCTCACCTTTTAAATCAAATTTAGAAAAAGTTGAAAAATCAAAAAGTCCTACATTTTTTCTAGCATTTATGGTTTCATGTTTTGATGATGGATACCAATTTTGATAGTTAAAACTATATTTATATTCTGGTTTTTCTCCATTTAAGGAATACCACATAGGTCTTTCAAAACCTCCTACTACTCCAAAACATGCACCAGCTTTTTTTAATTCTTCGTGATAAGGTAATAATTTTTCATTTCTTGAAGTTGTATGTTGTTTATGCGGCCAATGCATGCCATATAAATCCCCTAAGGTCTCAGTAACCCTACTCATGATAAATTTTTTAGATGAATGAAACTTTTGAAATCTTTTTACATCTAAAGAAAATAAATCTTCATTTATATGACCGTTAATCATCCATTCCGCAGTTACTCTTCCCGCTCCTCCAGAACTTGCTATTCCAATACTATTGAAACCACAACACGTATATAGGTTTTTTACTTCTGGTGTTTCCCCAAGTAAATACTGTGTATCAGGTGTGAATGATTCAGGACCTGAAAAAAACTTTCTTATACCTGCGTTTTCTAACATTGGAAGTCTATAAAAAGATTTCTTAAGGTAAGGTTCAAAATGATCAAAATCATCAGGAAATTCTCCAAATGAAAAATCATCAGGAACTCTTCCACTATCTTTAAAAGCAGGTTTTGCATTAGGTTCGAAAATTCCAACTAACATTTTTCCAGCATCCTCTTTTAAATAAAAACAAGCATTGTAATCCCTTAAAACAGGCAAATCTTTAGGAAGGTCTTTCATTGGTTCTGTAATCACATAGAAATGCTCATTAGGATATAATGGAACACTAACACCAATATCTTCTCCAATTTGTCTAGACCACATTCCAGTAGCTAAAACTACATATTCACAATCAATTTTCCCTTGGGTAGTTTCAACACCACATATTCTATTATTTTTTAATAAAATTTTTTTTACAGGGGATTTCTCAAATATTTGAACACCTAACATTTTAGCAGCTTTGGCTAATACATTTGTAACTCCAACTGGATCTGCTTGACCATCTTTTGGCATGTAAACACCTCCAACAAGATCCTCGTTTTTTACAACTGGATATAATTCTTTTATTCTTCGTTGGTTTAAAACCTCAACTTCAACATTGGATAGTTGTGCAGTTGTAGCTTGCCTTAATAGCTCCTGCATCCTATCTTTAGATGATGCAACTGTTATTGCTCCATTTTGTTTAAGACCAGTTGATAAGCCTGTTGTTTTTTCTAGCTTTTTGTAAAGATCTAAAGAATATTTTCTTAATTTAGTAATTGTAGAAGTTGCTCCTAATTGACCTATTAATCCTGCTGCATGCCAAGTTGTACCAGATGTTAATTGATCTCTTTCTAATAAAACAACTTCTTTCCAACCAAACTTTGCTAAATGATAAGCGCAAGAAGTACCAGCAACGCCTCCTCCAATAACAACTACCTTTGTGCTTGAAGGATAGTTTTTTTCCATTTCTAATGTTTGATAGCTTCTCCAGGTTCCATAAAATCATGCCCAAAAACATCAGCAACTGCTTTATAAGTTACTTGACCTTTATGAACATTTAACCCTGCTAAAAAGTTTTTATCTTCACTTAATGCTTTTTGATAACCTTTATTAGCAAGCTTAACCAAGAAAGGTAAAGTTGCATTATTTAATGCTAATGTTGATGTTCTAGGAACACCGCCTGGCATATTTGCTACACAATAATGGACAACATCATCAACAATATAGGTTGGATCACCGTGTGTTGTGGGTTTGCTAGTTTCTACACATCCTCCTTGATCAATTGCAACATCAACAATTACAGAACCTCTTTTCATTGTTTTAATCATTTCTTTGGTAATTAATTTTGGTGCTTCTGCACCTGGAATTAATACTCCACCAACTAAAAGGTCTGCCTCAGCAACTAATTTATCTAAATCTGTTTTATCACTTTGTTCTGGAATAATTTTATCTCCAAACATTTCAACAAGTTGTTTTAATCTAGCCTCAGATTTATCTACAATGTGAACTTTTGCCTGCATACCTGTTGCAATCACTGCAGCATTTTCTCCAACAACTCCTCCACCTAATATAACTACTGTTCCACCTGTTACACCAGGTGCACCTCCCAAAAGTAAACCTCTGCCACTTTGATTTTTCTCTAGACAATGAGCACCTGCTTGTACTGACATTCTTCCTGCAACAGCACTCATTGGAGCAAGTAATGGTAATCTTCCATTATCATCCGTTACAGTTTCATAAGCGATATTAATACTTTTAGATTTTATTAAACCCTCAGTTAATTCTTTTGCTGCAGCTAAATGAAGATAAGTATATACGATTTGATTTTCTCTAATCATATCAACTTCTACCTTTTGAGGTTCTTTAACTTTAACAATTATTTCTGCATCATTAAAAATATCAGCTGCGGTATCAGCAATTTTAGCTCCTGCTTTTAAATATTGATCATTCTCAAATCCAGCTTCAAATCCACCATTATTTTCAACCAACACTTCATGACCTTCTGAAACTAAAGTTTTAACACTGTCAGGTGTTAAACCAATTCTATTTTCTTGTGGTTTTATTTCTTTAGGAACTCCAATTTTCATAAACGAAAATTAATTCTTTTTACTTTTTGCGTAATTTGTTATTCCATTTCGTAGTTTTTCAATTATTTCATCAATATGTTTTTTTTCACAAATAAACATTGGGGCAATGATTAAACAATCACCTGTAGCTTTGAAATTTACTCCAGCTTCATAGCAATGTTTGAAACAAGTTAATCCAGCAGCACCTGGTTTTTTATCCATAACAATATCAATTCCACCCATCATTCCGTATCCTCTGATGTTATCAACAACATCTATATCTTTTAAAGACATCAAACCTTCTTGGAAATAAGGTGCTAAATTTTTAGCTCTATTAAAAATGTCATCTTTTTCAATAATATCCTGTACAGCTAAACCAGCAGCTACAGAAATAGGTATTCCTGAATAAGTATATCCATGGAATAATTCAATTGTTCCTTTCGGAGCATTTTCTGCAATAGCATCATAAATATCTTCTTTACAAGCAACAACTCCCATTGGACTAATTCCGTTTGTAGTAGCTTTTGCCATTGTCATCATGTCTGGAGTTACTCCATACTCTTGTGATGCAAATGGAGAACCGGTTCTTCCCCATCCGGTAATTACTTCATCAAAAATTAAAAGTATTCCATGTTTATCACAAATCTCTCTTAATCTTTGCAAGTATCCTTTTGGGGGAACTAATGTGCCTGTAGATCCTGCAATAGGTTCAACAATACAAGCTGCAATATTTTCAGCTCCAAAATTCATACAAATTCTTTCTAAATCTTCCGCTAACTCAACACCTGTTTCTGGTTGACCACTTACAAACTTATGTTCTGGCAAATGTGTGTGTCTCATATGAACAACACCTGGCATTAAAACACTTGCAAAAGTTTTTACGTTATTAACCATACCTCCAACAGAAGTCGCACCAATATTCATTCCGTGATAACCTCTTTCTCTACCAACAAATCTAAATCTTTGACTGTCTCCTCTTGCTCTATGATAAGCGATTGCAATTTTAATTGCAGTCTCAACAGCTGTTGATCCACAAATAGTATAAAACATTCTATTTAAATTCCCTGGAGTGTGTTTTGAAATTCTAGTAGCTAATTCAAATGAACCACCAAATCCTTGTTGGAAAGGTTGACAATAATCCAGAGTTTTTAATTGGTTTGTTATTGCTTCAATTATTTCTTCTCTACCATGCCCTAAAGGATTACAAAACAATCCTGAGCTTGCATCAATCTGTGTTTGACCTTGATGGTTTTTTAAATACACACCCTTAGCTTCAACAATTAATCTTGGGTTCTCTTTAAAATCTTTGTTAGATGTAAATGGCATCCAGTGTTCATTTAAAGAATTTGGAATTGCTGTTTTGTTTTGTGTGCTCATAAAAATTTCTTTCTAAAAATATTTTAATTTAATCTTAAAGCCTCTTTAGACTAAAATAAATGGATTAACTACCACATTATTGACACAACCAATGATTGTATAAACTTTCTTTTTTGTTTTACTTCGGAGACAATTTGAATTTAAATATCCAGAATTTAATTAATTAAACATAGGGGAATAAATGAAAAAAATACTAAGTTTTATTCTAGGATCTATTTTTGCACTTAACCTATCAATTTCGGTTGCTAATTCAGCTGCAAATGAGGTTAGAGTTGCATACTTTCTAGAATGGCCGAGCCCAAATCTAGAGGACATGCAGAAGAAAAATTTTGCTAAAGCTCTTGGTGTACCAGTTAAATGGACTAACTTCACAAATGGTGGAGCAATGACTGATGCAATGTTAGCAGGAGATATTGATATTTCTTACTCACAAGGATTAGTGCCTTTTATCAATGCTGTAAAATCTAATGCACCTATCAAATTAGTTGATATTGCTATGGAATACGGAATGGGTGGAACTACTTGTGTTACATCTAACGCTTCTGGAATTACAAAAGCAAACGCTACTGAATTAGAAGGTAAAAAAGTTGCTGTTCCATTAGGAACAATGGCTGAATACGTTTTTGATGAAAGTATGAAAGTTGTTGGTGCTGACAGAGGTAAAATGGATATTATTCAAATGGACCCAGAAGAAGGTGCTGCTGCATTAGTAAGTGGCGATGTTGTAATGGCATGTTTATTTGGTGGTAACTCTATCAAAGCAGCAACTGCGGTTGGATCAAGACTTTTAACTGTAGATGAAGCTAGAGCAGCTGGTATCTTAGGTATAGATATCACTTCTGTTACAGATAAATTCATGAAAGAAAACCCAGGAATGTTAAGAACTTTCATCGAAGTTACTCATGAAGCTAATGCTAGATATAAAGCTGGTAAAGCTGACATGAACGCTATGGCGAAAGCTTCTGAAATGAAGGTTTCAGATATGAAAGAAACTTTAAGTGGTTTCAAATTCTTAACTCCAGAGGAAACAAAAGCATCTATGGAAAGTGGTAATCTTGATGGTTTCCTAAAAGGTATGGGAACTCCAGGAGGATCTGTGGATACAAGTTTCTTACCTTTATAATTTTAAGGGTTTAAAACTTTTAAATAGGCACCGATTTATAATTGGTGCCTATTTTTTTTGTCAAATTTCTAATATAAAGCAGTTATGAGCGATCTAGTTTCTCAAAATCTAAATATGATTTTTAAAACTCCAAAAGGAGAAACAGTTCACGCTTTAAAAGATGTAAGCTTTACTTTAAAAAAAGGAGAATTACTTACAGTTCTTGGTCCCTCTGGTTGTGGAAAAACAACTTTGTTAAATATTACTGCAGGATTTTTAAGACCTACTTCAGGAAAAATAACACTTAACAATAATGAAATTGATGGACCTGGTGTTGAAAGAGGAATGGTATTTCAACAAGGTGCTTTGTTTGAATGGCTAACGGTAGCTGAGAATGTAAATTTCGGACTTAGGATGAAAAAAGAAGATCCTGAAGTTACAGCTAAGAAAGTAGATGAATGGTTAGATATAGTTGGGCTTAAAGGTTTTGGTAACACGCCAACTTATCAATTATCTGGTGGTATGCAGCAAAGAGTTGCGCTTGCAAGGTGTTTAATAAATGATCCTGATTTAATTTTAATGGATGAACCTTTGGGTGCATTAGATGCTTTAACTAGAGAAAAGATGCAGTCTTTAGTTTTAAAGATTTGGAAAGAAACAGGAAAAACAATTATTTTAATTACTCACTCTGTTGAAGAAGCATTGTTACTTGGAGAAAGATTATATGTAATGGCACCAAGACCAGGTAGGATACATAAAGAGTATAATCTGCCATTTGCAGAAATGGGTCTTACACAAGACTTAAGAGAAATAAAAAAGAATAAGGAATTCTCTTCTACCAGAGAAGAAATCTTATCAATGATTTGGAATATGGAAGAAGAAATTATGGGGAAAGAAAATTAAATGTTAACCCAATTTGTAACGATCTTTATATTTGTAGCTGTAATTGGATGCATTCTTTATGGAAGAAGATTAATTAGAACTGAAAAAGTGGATGCAGTCTTTGGTAATCCTGAAAGAGCTAAAGGTGGAACGCACTGGGTTATCGTTGGTAGCAGTGTAATTCTAATGCTATGGCTTTATTATTCCTGGGACATTGCAAAAGGTTTTTATCCAAAATCAGCAAATGAATTATGTCAAGTCGCTAAAATTAATGAGTCATTATTAGGTTTAAAATATCAGTTCCCTATTGAAGAAAGAGAATTTAAAAGCACATCCATTATTAAAGTTGAAAATAAAAATCTTGTAAAAATTGCAAATGAAATAAAAGCATCACCTGATCTAAATGATCAACAAAAAACAATCCTTGTAGGTTATATTGATAGAACTTCTAAATTAATTCCATTTTTAACAAGTGAAGAACTAATAGAAATGGATACCAAAATTAAACTTAAGGAAATGACAGAAGAAATAAAACTTCTAAGTTCCAATTTCCAAAAGAAAGATTATCCATTTGAGACAGATGCTGAAAAAACTGAAAGACAGAAACTTGTTGATGAACAAGGTGGCTGGGGAATTACAACTATAAACTCTGGAACTGGTACAATTGAAAATACCATTGAAATACCGACTGCACCTCAAACTAATAAAGGTTTAAAATTTCATGCAGCTGCAGCAGAATTAAAAAAAATTGACGACAAATTTTTTAAATTAAAAAACCATAACCCACAGTTCAAAAGCGCAATCAAACAACTTAAAGATGATATTAAGGCTTACAGAAAAGGATTAGATGATAATGAAGAAATAGCATCTGACTATGCAAAAAATATTGTTAAGATTGCAAGAAGAATAGAGTTTGCAAGCATCTATCCTCCTAATGCATTAAATGAAATGCAAGCAGCAATAATAGAGTTTGATGAATTACAAAATAAAGAGCAAGGTGGATTAAGATTAATTGATATTCTTTTATTTCCAGCAGGAACAATTGTAGCAAGTGGACCAACATGTTCTGAACAAGGTTCAGGCAGATGGTTACCCAAACCATCAGATACATTTAATAAGTTTATATTGATGTCTAAACCAAGTGTTGGATACAAAAATATTCCTCTTTTATGGATTGAGATGATTGATGTAAGTAAAATGATCGGATTCATTTTACCAGACTGGATTGCAGACATATTGCCTGGTGAATATCCTGTACATTCAAAAGATGGAATTGTAAAAGAAAACTTTAAAAGCAATGTTTTAAAAGTTGTTACGGGTGACTTTAAATTATTTAAAGTGCCTGTTCCATATGGACATATATGGGACTCATTCTTAAGAGTATTTTTAGGTTTAGTTTTTGGAATTCTTATTGGGGTGCCATTAGGATTGTTTATGGGTCTAAATCGATTTGCTAAAGGTTTCTTTGATCCTTTAATCGAATTATACAGACCTGTTCCACCATTAGCTTGGGCGCCATTGATTATTTCAGTTCTTGGAATAGATAATACAGGTAAAATATTTTTATTATTCATGGTCTCTCTTTCAATTATGATTATTTCTGCAAGAGCTGGTGCATCAGGAACACAGCTTTCAAAAATACATGCTGCACATTCTTTAGGAGCTACTAAAAAACAAATTTTAAGATATGTGATTTTCCCTAATTCACTTCCTGAAATTCTTACAGGAATTAGAGTTGCTGTTGGTATGTGCTGGGGAACACTTGTTGCTGCAGAGTTTCTAGCAGGTACAACTGGTATTGGTTTTGTTGAAAATGTTGCAAAAAAATACTTTCAATATGAAGTTATTTGGATAACAATTTTCATAATGGGTCTGCTGGGTCTTTTATTTGATATATCTTTAAGAAAAATAATAGATAAAACTATTCCTTGGAGAGGCAAAGGTTAAGTAAACACTCTTCTATTAATTAGACCTTTTTTATAAAACCAATAGCGGCACCAATGGTAGTCAAAAATCCAGCTAAAGGGAGGATAGCTACTGCATATTTTTTGGGCATATAATTCGGTTTGAACTCAATGCCTTGCATACTAAATTCTAAATACCACATTTCCCAATACTTCCCACGCATACCCTCCACAAGTTCGATTCCATAAATTATTAAGACTATACCAATTATCATAATCATAATTTTCCAGAACTGGCGTATGTATAATGAAACTCTCTCTGGTAATTTTTCATAAATTAAATTTAATGCTACATGTTCATTATCTCTTGCTGTTAGAGAAAGTGCTATAAACATCAACCAAATATTACTTAATACTGTTAGCAAATCTCCCCAAACAGGAGGGTTATTAAAAACATATCGCATTGTAACATTGTAAAGAGTAAAACCAACCATAGCAGCCAACAATATTGAACACATAGCTTCCAACGTACGATGAATAAAACGATCAATACTGTTTAAAAATTTCATCATTAATTACTCAATAAGTTTGGAAGAAACATTGTTAGTTCTGGCACAATAAGAATAAAAAATAAAAGTAAAAAAAGACCAACAAGATAAGGAATTAACGCAATAGCAACTTTTTCAAGACGCACTTGCGCTATTGTTGCAGAGGTAAAGTAGGCAACACCAACAGGTGGTGTTACTGATCCTATTAAGAAACCAACTATAACAACCATAGCTGCTTGTACCTCAGGAAAGCCAGCTTGAGACATAACATTCACTAGAACTGGGCCAACAATGATAATGTTTACCGCTGAGTCCATTACCGTTCCAAGAAGAAAGATGAATAATATCAAAGCTAAAATAAATAATATAGGAGAATCCGCTAAGCCTAAAAGCCAGGTTTCAAGATCACCTATTGCACCAAGAGAAGTAAGTAACCAACTGAAAGGTCCTGATGCAGCTATGATAATAAAAACCATTGCTGAATTACGGAATGCTCGACGAAAAGCACCTGTACAATCTTTCCATTTAATAGTTCTATAGACAAATACACCTGTAAATAACGCAACTAATGCTGTGATAGCTCCGGCCTCAACAACCGATGCTACGCCACCCATCACTGAACCTACTAAAACCAAAGGTATCAAAAGAGCGAATGAGGATCTGTATAATTCTTTACCAGCTCGACGTACCGAAAATGATTCATCGCTACGTTCGAAATTGTATTTAACTGCGAAGTAATGGTTGATTACCATTATAACAACACCGATCAAGATTCCTGGAATAATCCCAGCTGCAAATAAAGATGCAATCGAAATTTCGGTTGCATTAGCAAGCACAATCATCATGATACTTGGTGGAATAATCCCTCCTATAGTGGAACTTACACCTGTTACTGCAGCTGAAAATGCTGCTGGATAACCTGCTTTCTTCATTGCTGGTAATACTAATGCACCAACTGTAGCTGTATCTGCTACGACAGATCCATTCATACCCGCAAAAAACATACTTACCAAAACATTGACTTGAGCTAATCCTCCTCTTATACGCCCAATCAACGCCCTACTCAAAGCAACTAAACGATCTGTAATCGTTGCACTTGTCATTAACTCACCTGTCAACATAAAGAATGCAATTGCAGTTAATGGAACTGAGTCAATAGCGGTAAACATTTGACTAGGGATTAAAACAAGAGGCACAGCATCTGTGAGAAGAATATAAACAAATGGAATCAGTATTAATATAAAGCCAATTGGAGCTCCTAATAAAATTAGAAAAAGGAGTACCACAAGTAAAATAATACTTTCCATGAATACTTATAAGTTAAGATTTATTTTAGGCAAAGACCACTTAATTCTAGTGAATTAAGTGGTCTTTACACAATTTTTGTTGAACGAATTATAGAGCGCCAGCTGCTTCTAACTGAGCTACAAATCCATCCATACCTTGTTCTAGAAGTACTCTTTTAGCTACTTCTGGTTCAAAAGTACCCTTAGCGTCTAACCAAGCACCGATTGCACCTGCTCTCCACTTAGTCATTTCCGCTTCTGTTGGTACATACCACTCTTTAGCAGATGCTTTAATTGCATCTTCACCATTTTTAATCCAAGCGTTATCCAACTCGTTTACTTTTTCTCCATAGGCATCAGCTGCTTCGTGTAACCATTTTCTTTGTTGGTCAGACAATGCATTGTACTGTTTAGCATCCATCGCTAAAATATTTCCAGACCACATTCCCCCGATCTCAGTGAAATATTTTGCAACTTCATGAAGTTTTGCTACATGCTGCCATGGACTAGCAACATATTGACCTTCAACTACACCTGATTGAAGACCTTGATATAATTGACTCCAGTCATAAGGTGTTGGTGTTGCACCCCAATTTTTAACTAGCATGAACTCAACTGGACTTTTAGTAGTTCTCCATTTAAGTCCTTTCATATCATCTGGTTCATGAACAGGTTTAGTTGCATTTCCAAGTTGTCTAAATCCTCCACTTGAATATACAGAAAGGCAAATATGACCAGCATTCTCAAGAGCTAGCTTGCACTGTCTTTCAGCTAACCATTCATCTGATATTCTTTTAGCATCCTCTAATGATTTGAAAATAAAAGGCAAATCGAAAATTGCTAATTCAGGCCCAAAGTTGCCATAGTTTGCAGTAGAACTAGTCCACAAAGCTATAAGTCCTTGGTTAGCTTGTTCACCACATTTTTGTTCTGCACATAAGCTTCTTTGATAGTGAGGTTCAATTTTCATTTTACCTCCAGATGCTTTCTCCATTGCTGGTATCAACGCCTGATCTATTGCGTCACCAATTGGCATACCCAATCTACCAGTAGTTCCAAGCTTAAGAGTTATTTCTGCGTAAGCAGCTTGTGCAAAGAAAATAATCGCAACCGCTTTGATAAGTGTTTTGCTAATTGTTTTAATAAACATTTTACTTCTCTCCTCTTAGTTAGTTTAAAGTATCAATTTAAATTAATTTAAGCCTAATTAAGTTTCCAACAGAAGTACACACAAAAAAAAACTTCTTTAATCAAAATGGAATTGCAATTAAAAGTTGTATAAATAATTTAATAGTTAATCTATTTATTTTAGTCTCAAGGTGTCTTAGATTAAAATTATTAAAAATAAAATAAATTACAATTTATAGAAAGAAATTTATGAGTTCAGGTAACAAATATAAATTAATAGCCAATAAACTTAAATTTGAAGGAAGAGCATTTATTAATGGGAAATATGTAAATGCTATTGATGGCAAAAAATTTGAAACAATCAATCCAGCAACTGGTAAGAAACTATGTGCTGTTGCAAAATGTAATCACAAAGATGTTAACTTAGCAGTTAAAGTTTCAAGAAAAGCTTTTAATAGTGGCGTTTGGTCTAAAAGCTCACCTGAACATAGAAAAGAAGTTTTATTAAAATTTGCTGAATTACTTAGAAAACATGGTGATGAAAATTCAGTTTTAGAAAGTGTTGATACAGGTAAACTTATCACGGATTGTATTAATGAAGTTGCAAATGATGCCCCTATGCACTTTCAGTGGTATGGAGAATTAATTGAT
Source organism: uncultured Pelagibacteraceae bacterium (assembly GCA_902616165.1). Lineage (GTDB taxonomy): Bacteria > Pseudomonadota > Alphaproteobacteria > Pelagibacterales > Pelagibacteraceae > Pelagibacter. The sequence continues at coordinate 1,139 of CACMRS010000020.1, read as the reverse complement.
AAAGTATTTGGAAAAGTTGGTCCAACAGAACCTTCTATTACAAGTTTAATTGTTAAAGAACCTATTGGAGTTGTTGCTGGAATTGTTCCTTGGAACTTTCCTTTAATGATGGCGGTATGGAAAATGGCACCAGCTCTTGCAGCAGGCTGTTCGGTAATAATTAAACCTGCAGAAGACACACCTCTTACTGCAATAAGAGTTGCTCAAATTGGAAAAGAAGCTGGCATACCAGATGGAGTTTTAAATGTACTTCCAGGTTATGGTGATGTTGGTGAAGCTTTAGGTCGACACAAAGATGTTGATGCAGTTTCGTTTACAGGTTCAACTGAAGTAGGTGGTTATTTTTTAAAATACGCAAGTGAAAGTAATTTAAAACCAGTTGCATTAGAGATGGGAGGAAAAAGTCCATTTATAGTTTTAGAGGATGCTAAAATCACTGACGATTTGATTAATAATGCTATGAATTCTGCATTTTGGAACGGTGGACAGAACTGTTCAGCAAATATGAGACAGATAGTTCATAAAAAAGTAAAAGATGAATTTTTAGATAAAATTTTTAAAAAAGTTAAAAAATTAAAAGTGGGAGATCCATTAGATCTAAAATCAAATATGGGATCTATGATTTCAAAAGGACATTTACAAACTGTTGATGGATATATCCAAAAAGGAATCGATGAAGGGGCAAAACTTTTATCTGGAGGAGTTTCAGATAATAAGCAAAAAGGTTTTTATGCAAAACCAACTTTATTTGATGGATTAAAAGAAAATATGACCATTGCTCAGGAAGAAATATTTGGACCAGTGCTTGGTGTTTTAACGGTTAAAAATGATGAAGAAGCTTTAAAAATTGCAAGTAATTCTAAATATGGATTACATGCTAGTGTGTTTACTCAAGACATAAATAGAGCATTTCATTTAGCTAAAAGTTTGCCTTGTGGAACGGTGTCGGTGAATACTTTTTCTGAAGGAGATATTAAAACTCCCTTTGGTGGATATAAACAATCTGGTTCACTAAGTAGAGATCAAGGTACTGAAGCTTTAAATTCATTTCTTCAAACAAAAACAATCTGGATAAGTCATAATTAATTGATGATCAAACCTTACAAGATAAGTGTACCTAAAAGTACACTGAATAATAT
>CACMRS010000019.1 GCA_902616165.1 uncultured Pelagibacteraceae bacterium | reverse complement strand
AAAATTGAAATGCCATCTACTCCAACTTTATAATTTATAAATCCTTTAATCCATGTTCTATCTTCTATAAATTGAAAACTAGAAATAGATTGATCAAAAGCAAACCATAAATAAATAGAAATTAAAAAATTTACTACTGTAGTGAATAAAGCTACATATTTAATTGTAGTATTATTTCCTTCTTTTTCTTTTATAAAAAATAAAAATAAAGCCCCTATTGTTGGCAATAATATTAGAGATGAAAGAATAGGAAAATTCATTATTTAATTATTAAAAAAGTTAGTAAGGCAGAGAAACCTAACAACATTACAAATGCATATTGATAAATAAAACCACTTTGAAATTTAGTTGCTTTGATTGAACATTTTTTTATAAATGAGGAAATTCCATCAGGACCAAAACCATCAATTATAGTACCATCACAAAATTTCCATAAAAATAGACCTAATTTTTTTGAGGATTTAATAAACAACACATCGTACAACTCATCAAAATACCATTTATTGACTAAAAAATTATACAAAGGTTTATTCATAGAAACTATTGAATTAGGTAACTCTTTGTTTTTTATAAATAAGTAATAAGCAATGGGAATAGATAATATAACTAAACAAGGTGTTAAAAGTAAAAACCATAAAGGTGGATGTTCAGAGCTTAAAGGCTCTAAAAACATAATAGAATCTGCCCAGAATAAATTCTCACCATAACCAATAAATAATCCTTTAAATAGAAAACCAGCAAATACAGCTCCTATTGAAAGAATGAATAATGGAACAAGCATTATTAAAGGAGACTCATGCGTTTCCTCTATCTTGATCTCTTTATTATTATACTCTCCATGGAAAGTTTTAAATATCAATCTCCAAGAATAAACGGATGTTAAAAATGCTGTAATTATTCCAATCCCAGCTGCATAATAACCAGTGGTATTACCTTTTAAATACGCAAATTCTATAATTGCATCTTTAGAATAAAATCCTGATAAAAATGGAAAACCTGTTAAAGCAAGTGTTCCAATAATCATTAAAGCATAAGTGTATGGTAATTGTTTCCACACTCCGCCCATATTATTGATATTTTGTTCATCTTTAAATGCGTGGATTACTGAACCAGATCCTAAAAATAATAAAGCTTTGAAAAATGCATGAGTAAATAAGTGAAACATAGCAACATTGTATGCACCTACTCCAGCTGCAAAAAACATATAACCAAGTTGACTACATGTAGAATAAGCAATGATTTTTTTTATATCTGTTTGAACTAGAGCAACAGTTGCTGCAAAGAATGCAGTAGTCATTCCAACAATAGTTATAAAACTTAGTATTAATGGTGAATATTCATAAATTGGGGAACACCTTACTACTAAGAAAACGCCAGCTGTTACCATCGTTGCTGCATGGATTAATGCAGAAACTGGAGTTGGACCTTCCATCGCATCTGGTAGCCAAGTATGTAATAATATCTGCGCAGATTTACCCATTGCTCCGATAAATAAGAGTAAACAAATTAAATCTATTGCTTTAACTTCTAAACCTAAAAATGATAAATTTTTATCTACAACAGTTGGAATTTGTTGAAAAACTTCTGAGTAATTAACAGTTCCAAATAAATAAAATATTAAGAAAATTCCTAAAGCAAAACCAAAATCACCCACTCTATTTACTACAAATGCTTTTATTGCTGCAGCATTTGCACTTTCTTTTTTGAACCAAAAACCAATTAAGAAATAGGAACATAAACCAACACCCTCCCATCCAAAAAATAATTGTATGAAATTATCTGAAGTCACAAGCATCAACATAGCAAATGTGAACAATGATAAATAAGCCATAAATCTTGGTTTATGAGGGTCATGAGACATGTAACCAATTGAATAGATATGTACTAAAGCAGATACAGTAGTTACAACTACTAGCATTACAGCTGATAATGGATCAATTAACATCGACCAATTTACATCAAGTGATCCAGAGCTTATCCAAGTAGCTATAACAATATTTTCTTCATACTTATTTACGATTACTTGATAAAGAACAAAAATTGATAAGAGAGCCGAGATTGAAACAAGTAAGCTAGTTACTATTTCAGAATTTCTATCACCAATATATTTTCCAAAAAAACCTGAGATAATTGATGCAACAAGTGGAAGAAATATAATTGATAGTTCCATAATTATCCTTTTAACTTATCAATTTCTTCAACTCGGATTGTTCCAGAATTTCTAAAATAAACGACTATAATTGCTAATCCTATGGCTGCTTCTGCTGCCGCAACTGTAAGAATAAATAAAGTAAAAATTTGTCCAGCCAAATCTCCTAAATAAATAGAAAAAGCTACTAAATTAATATTCACCGCAAGTAATATCAGTTCAATACTCATTAATATGACAATTATGTTCTTTCTATTGAGGAAAATACCAATTACTCCAATTGAGAATATCACTGCTCCTAAAGTTAAATAATGTCCTAAACCTATATCAATCATCTATTTTAACTCCTTTATTACTCTGAACTTCGAGCACCTCAACACCTTCAGCTCTTTCTCTAGATATTTGCTTGATATAACTTTGTCTTTTAACACCTGATCTTTGTCTAAAGGTTAATACAATAGCACCAACCATAGCTACTAATAAGATCATTCCACTTATTTGAAACACATGAATGTAATCAGTATATAAAATCTGTCCTAGTGAATGAGTGTTACTAATGCTTGTTTGACTAATTGAATTGTTAATATCAAAAATTTCTGGTTTATATTTCCAACCTCCAATTACAATTATTATTTCAAAAAATATAAGCGTACTGATAATTAATCCTATAGGGATATGTTTGGAACTTTGTTGACCTGCAAACCATTGATTTTTTTGTTGGGCTACGTTTAGCATCATAACAACAAATAAGAATAAAACAGCTACAGCTCCAACATAAACAATTAGCATTATCATTCCCAAAAATTCAGCACCTATCATTATAAAAAGACAAGATATACTTATGAAATCAAGAATTAAAAAAAATACTGAGTGAACAGTATTTTTCGAAGCAGTAACCATTATCGCTGAAATGACTGCAATTATAGAAAATGTATAAAAGAAAATAGCGTGTGCAATCATTTTTATCTATGGATATTGTCAGCTTTAATATTAGCCTCCAAAACATTCTCCCATCTATCTCCATTGTCTAATAACTTTTCTTTTGTATAATAAAGTTCTTCTCTTGTTTCTGTTGAAAATTCAAAATTCGGACCTTGTACTATTGCATCAACAGGACAAGATTCTTCACACAAACCACAATAAATACACTTCATCATGTCAATATCGTAACGAGTTGTTTTTCTACTTCCGTCTTCTCTTTCAGCTGACTCGATAGTTATTGCTTGTGCAGGACATACTGCTTCACATAATTTACAAGCTATACATCTCTCTTCTCCATTTGGATATCTTCTTAGAGCATGTTCGCCTCTAAAACGAGGGCTTATTTTACCTTTCTCAAAAGGATAATTAATTGTTTTTTTTGATTTAAATAATTCTTTAATAGCAATAAACAAACCACCTATGAAGTCAGTCATAAATATTGTTTTAAAAAATCTTGAAATATTCATTATTAATTCACTGGTAAAAGATTAAAATAAAATAAATAACTAGCTGTTAATACTACCCAAATTAAAGAAAGAGGAAGAAATACCTTCCATCCAAGTCTCATTAATTGATCATATCTGTATCTAGGGACTATCGCCTTAACTAAGGCAAAAAGAATAAATAAAAGAAGAATTTTTAATATTAACCATATTGCATCTGGTACTAATGTGAATGGATAAACATCAATTGGAGACATCCAGCCGCCTAAAAATAATATTGCCCCCATTGCACACATTAATAAAATATTTGCATACTCACCTAACCAAAACATAGCATACATCATTCCAGAATATTCTGTTTGGTATCCAGCCACCAATTCTGCTTCTGCTTCTGGTAAATCAAAAGGTGGTCTGTTAGTTTCAGCTAAAGCAGAAATAAAGAAGATTACAAACATTGGAAATAATGGAATTACAAACCACATATTTTGTTGAGCAATAACAATGTCGTTTAAATTCAATGAACCGACACAAAGTAAAACGTTAATTATTATTACCCCAATTGAAACTTCATAAGATACCATTTGCGCTGCAGAACGAATTGCTCCAAGAAAAGGATATTTGGAGTTTGATGCCCACCCACCCATGATTATTCCATAGACTCCTAGTGAAGAAACAGCAAATAAGTAAAGAATTCCAACATTAATATCAGCCAAAACCTGAGTTGCACTAAATGGGATTACTGCCCAAGCGATTAAAGCTAAAGTCATCGTGACTATTGGAGCTAGTATAAAAATTACTTTGTTTGAGCTAGATGGGATAATGATTTCTTTAAATATATATTTTAAAGCATCAGCTAAAGATTGTAATAAGCCAAATGGGCCAACGACGTTAGGTCCTTGTCTTTTTTGAACAAAAGCCCAAACTCTTCTATCTAGCCAAACAACCATTGCTACAGAAACAAGAACTGGAACTAGTAAGAATAAAATCTTATAAACTTCTTGAAAAACTATACTCAAGTATTCCATATTAACCTTCTGTACCTGTTGATTTAAGATTTAATTTAGAGTTATTACATTCAACCATTGTTTTTGATGATCTAGCAATAACGTTTGAAAAATAATAATCTTTTACTTTGATTATTAAAGTTTCATTTTGAAACTCATTAGGAGAATTGTTAATATAATTTACTTGTTTTTCTTTTTGTAAATTTAAATAATTAAACATACTACTTTCTAATTCATCTTTGTCATTAAATAATTTTCTATTATTCATAAATTCAGCCAGTTCGTTAATTATTTGCCAATCTTCTTTTGCTTCACCTGGTGGATATGATGCTTTGTAGGCCTTTTGAATTTTTCCCTCTAAATTAGTAAAGTATCCATCTTGTTCAGTATAGGCAGCACCTGGTAAAATAATATCAGCAGACTCAGCACCTTTGTCACCATGACTACCTTGATAAATTATGAATTCATCCTTTTTATCAAATTCTAAATTATCTTGACCTAAAAGATAAACAATATCAAATTTATGTTCTTTTAAATCGCTTGTTAAATTATTTTCATTATTAATTATTCCAAGATCAATATTTCCTACAGTTGCTGCATCAGTCGATAAAATATTTAAAGAGTTCCATTCATCTGAAATTTTATTATTTTTCGATAAAAATTCTTTTGTTTTGTTAAATAAAAATTCAGATGACTCTAATCTTAATAGAGACTCACCAATAATAATTATTGGTTTTTTTGAATTTATGATTTCTTTAGATACGTCATGATTTCCTTCTAGAATATTATTTAAAGTTTGCGTTTGACCATCCAAACTTTGATAAGGATAAGTTAAATCACCAACATCATTAAGTGAAATAATTTTTGTATTATTGTTTAAGTAAGCTTTTCTAATTCTAGCATTTAAAATAGTTGCTTCATATCTTGGGTTTGCACCCACTATCAAAATTAAATCTGCTTCTTCAATACCATTTATAGAAGAATTAAATAAATAGTTTTCTCTTTTTGAAGTATTTATAAATCTGTTATCAGATCTTGAGTCGTAATTTTTAGTATCAATTGTTCGATCAAAAAATTCTTTAAAAATATAACTAGTCTCCATATTGGTTAAATCACCAACAAAACCACATATTTTTTCTTTTGATGTGTTTTCAAATTTAGATTTAATTATTTTATACACCTCATCCCATGAGGCCTTTTCAAATTTGCCATTGTATTTGATAAATGGAGTATCTAATCTTTGATGCAGAAGACCATCACAAGCATATCTTGTTTTGTCAGAGATCCATTCCTCATTGATATCTTCATTAATAATTGGAAGTACTCTTTTGACTTCCCAATCATATGTATCTACTCTTACATTTGATCCAATTGCATCCATTACATCAATTGTTTCAGTTTTCTTAAGTTCCCATGGTCTAGCTTCAAATACATAAGGTTTTGATGTTAGAGCTCCTACTGGACATAAATCTACAACGTTTGCAGACAATTCAGATTGCATTGATTGCTCTAGGTAGGTTGTAATTTGCATATCTTCACCTCTTCCAATAGCACCAAGTTCTGGAACTCCCGCAACTTCAGTTGCAAATCTTATACATCTCGTACAGTGAATACATCTTGTCATTTGAGTTTTAATCAATGGTCCCATATTTTTTTCAGGAACAGATCTTTTGTTTTCTTTAAATCTTGATTTGTCTATTCCGTAGTACATTGATTGATCTTGAAGATCGCATTCTCCACCTTGATCACACACCGGGCAATCTAAAGGATGGTTAGCTAATAAAAATTCCATTACTCCCTTACGAGCTTTTTCTACTAAAGCAGTATTTGTTTTAATATTCATACCCTCGGAAGCTGGCATAGCACATGAAGCAATTGGTTTAGGAGATTTTTCCATTTCAACTAAACACATTCTGCAGTTACCTGCTATAGATAATTTTTCATGGTAACAAAATCTTGGTATTTCAACTCCAGCTTTTTCGCAAGCTTGAAGAACAGTTAAACCCTCTTCAACTTCAACTTCGATTCCATTTACTTTTAATTTAAGCATTTTTTTTATCCAATAAATGTTGATCTACTAAATATGGAATATTATTTTTCTTTTGAACAATTGGATCCAAATTGTTTCTTTTCTCAATTTCTTTTTTAAAGTGTCTGAGCAATCCTTGAACTGGCCATGATGAACCTTCACCAAACGCGCAAATAGTATGTCCTGCAATTTGATTTGTAACATCACCCAACATTTCTACTTCATCCTTCGTAGCATCTCCTTTTGCCATTCTCTCAAGCATTCTCCACATCCATCCAGAACCTTCTCTACAAGGTGTGCATTGTCCACAACTTTCATGTTTATAAAATCTTGCTATTCTTGCCATGCATTTAATTATGTCCTGATCTTTATTAATGACAACAACACCCGCAGTTCCTAAACCACTTTTTTCAGCCATAAGCGAATCAAAATCCATAGTTAATGTTTCGCATTTCTCTTTTGGAATTAATGGCATTGATGATCCACCGGGAATTACTGCTTGAAGATTATCCCAACCTCCAATGACACCACCCGCGTGAACTTCAATTAATTCTTTCAAAGGAATATTCATTTCTTCTTCTACGTTACATGGATTATTAACATTTCCTGAAATACAGAAAATTTTAGTTCCAGTATTTTTTTCTCTTCCAAGAGATGCAAACCATTTACCACCTCTTCTAAGAATTGTTGGAACTACAGCTATAGTTTCAACATTATTAATAATTGTTGGGCATCCATAAAGACCAATTAGAGCTGGAAATGGTGGTTTTAATCTAGGTTGTCCTTTTTTACCTTCGATACTTTCTAGTAAAGCTGTTTCCTCTCCACAAATATATGCACCAGCTCCATAATGAATATAAATATCTAAATCCCACCCAGTGCCTGCTGCATTTTTACCTAACAATTTTTTCTCATAAGCCTCGTCTATTGCTGCTTGAAGTTTTTGACCATCAACAAAATATTCTCCTCTTATGTAAATATAACAAACATGTGCTTGAACTGCATAAGATGCTATTAAACAACCTTCTATTAATTTGTGAGGTTCAAATCTTAAAATATCTCTGTCTTTACAAGTTCCTGGTTCAGACTCATCACCATTAATAACTAAGTAATGTGGTCTAGATCCAACTTCTTTTGGTGCAAATGACCATTTTAAACCAGTAGGAAATCCTGCACCACCTCGACCCCTTAGTTGAGACTCTTTAATTTCATTAATTATCCAGTCTCGTCCTTTGTCAGTGATTTCTTTTGTATTTACCCAATCACCTCTCTCTTGTGATGAGGATACATCTGAGCCTTTGTCATTATATAAATTTTTAAAAATTCTATCTTGATCTTTAAGCATTTTTTATATCCATTAAGGTTTTCCTGTTATTTTCTGGTTCATTGTTCACTCTTCCTCTATACGAACCTGGTTTTGGAGTTTCTCCATTTAAAATTTTATCTAAAATATCTAAAGTTTTTTGTTTGTCTAAATCTTCATAATAGTCATCATTAATTTGCATCATTGGAGCATTTACACATGCTCCTAAACATTCAACTTCCATCCATGAACAGCTTTTGTCATTTGATAATTCACATTCGTTTTCAGAAATTTTTTCCTTACAAGCCTCAACTAATTTATTTGCACCTCTTATCATACATGGAGTTGTAGTGCATACCTGAACAAAGTATTTACCAACAGGAGCTAAATTATACATTGTATAAAAAGTAGCTACCTCATAAACTTTAATATAAGGCATATCTAAAAATTTAGCGATGTACTTCATTGCAGCTAATGGTATCCAATTATTATTTTGTTTTTGAGCAATATAAAGTAAAGCCATTACAGCACTTTGCTGTTTGCCTTCAGGATATTTTGTAACAATAACTTTTGCTGCTTCTAATGATGAAGCATTAAATTCAAAACTTTCTGGTTGATCTTTAGCAGGTCTTCTTAAACTCATCTATCTACCTCACCGAAAACAATATCTAAAGAACCTAATACCGCAGGAACATCTGCTAACATATGACCTTTAATTAGATAATCCATTGATTGTAAATGTGAAAAACCTGGCGCTCTTATTTTACATTTGTAAGGTTTACTTGATCCATCAGATATTAAGTAAACACCAAATTCTCCTTTTGGTGCCTCAACAGCTGTATAAATTTCATCTTTTGGAACCCTATATCCCTCTGTGAAAAGTTTAAAATGATGTATTAAAGCTTCCATTGATTGTTTGATTTCTGCCTTAGGTGGAGGGCTAATCTTGCCATCTAATGATTTGATTGGACCCTTTTCCATTTTAGCTAGACATTGTTTAATAATTGAAACACTCTCTTTCATTTCTTCAATTCTGCATAAATATCTGTCGTAACAATCTCCATTTTTTCCAACTGGAATTTTAAAGTCTAAACTTTCATAGCAGTCATAAGGCTGAGATTTTCTTAAATCCCATGGAACACCTGAGCCTCTAATCATAACTCCTGAAAAAGAATAATCTAAGGCATCTTCTTTTGTGACTACTCCTATATCGACGTTTCTTTGTTTAAAAATTCTATTATCTGTTAACAAACTTTCTAAATCGTTAATTATTTTAGGAAAAGTTTCACAAAATTTTGCAATATCTTCCTCTAAACCTTTTGGCAAATCTTGATGAACACCTCCTGCTCTAAAATAATTTGCATGAAGTCTTGATCCTGAAGCTCTTTCATAAAATGTCATTAAAGTTTCTCTTTCCTCAAAACCCCAAAGAGAAGGAGTTAGTGCACCAACATCAAGAGCTTGAGTTGTAACGTTTAAAATATGACTTAAGATTCTTCCAATCTCACAAAATATAACTCTTATGTATTGTGCTCTAATTGGTACATCTATTTTAAGTATTTTTTCTACAGCTAGTGCGAATGCATGTTCCTGATTCATTGGAGCGACATAATCTAAACGATCAAAATAAGGAACTGCCTGCATATAAGTTTTATTTTCTATGAGTTTTTCTGTTCCTCTATGAAGTAAACCTATATGCGGATCTGCCTTCTCAACGACCTCTCCATCAAGCTCTAAAATTAATCTAAGAACGCCATGGGCAGCAGGATGCTGAGGACCAAAATTTAAATTTAAATTCTTAATTTTTTTTGTCATTACTTTCAATTTCTTCTTTAATATATTTTGTTCCTTCCCATGGACTTTCGTAATCAAAATTTCTATAATTTTGCTCAAGCTTCACTGGTTCACTAATTACTTTTTTTTGATCTTCGCTATATCTGACTTCTGAATGACCAGTTAATGGAAAATCTTTTCTTAATGGATGGCCTTCAAATCCGTAATCAGTTAGTATTCTTCTTAAATCAGGATGATCTTTAAAAGATACTCCATACATATCAAATACTTCTCTCTCCATCCAATTTGCTGATGGAAAAATGTTAGTTAATGATGGAATAACTTCATTTTCACCAATTGAATATTTTACAATCAATCTTTGATTAAATTCATGGCTTAAAAACAAGTAAACTACTTCAAACCTTTGATTTTGTTCAGGATAATCAACAACTGTTATATCTACAAGTTGCCTAAATTTAGTATCTTGATTTGTTTTTAAAAATATAACAACGTCAATAATGTCTTCTTTATCTGTTTCAATATAAATTTGATTATGTTTAATTTCTGTATTATTAATTTTAGTAGTTAATTCAGAATTAATTTTTTTTTCTAGATCTTCTAAATTTTTCATAACTATCTAATAAAAGATCCTTTTTTTCTAATTTTTTTTTGTAATTGTAGTATTCCATATAACAATGACTCTGCAGAGGGAGGGCATCCAGGTACATAAACATCTACTGGAACAATACGATCGCACCCTCTAACAACTGAATATGAATAGTGGTAATATCCTCCTCCATTTGCACAACTGCCCATAGAAATTACATAACGAGGTTCAGGCATTTGATCGTAAACTTTTCTTAAAGCTGGTGCCATTTTATTTGTTAATGTTCCTGCAACTATCATAACATCTGATTGTCTTGGTGATCCTCTTGGAGCGGCTCCAAATCTTTCTAAATCATATCTCGGCATAGCTGTTTGCATCATTTCAACGGCACAACAAGCTAAACCAAAAGTCATCCAATGAAGTGATCCTGATCTTGACCAGTTAATTAAATTATCAAGTGATGTAGTTATAAAACCATTCTTACTAAAATCTTCTGCAAGTTGTTTAAATTCCTCTGGAACTTGATCTATTTTATTATTCATTGTTGTATATAATTTTTATTCCCAGTCTAAAGCACCTTTTTTCCATTCATAAATAAAACCTATTGTTAGTATGAACAAAAAAATCATCATTGATGAAAAACCTAATAATCCGATATTTCCTAGAGATATTGCCCATGGAAATAAAAATGCTATCTCTAAATCAAAAATAATAAATAGAATTGCGACTAGATAAAATCTCACATCAAACTCCATTCTTGAATCTTCAAATGGTTCAAAACCACATTCATAAGCTGATAATTTTTCAGGATCGGGTTTTTTTGGTGATAGAATAAAATTAATTACTACAAAAGCACAACTTAATCCCAGAGCTATGACTAGGAAAATTATTATAGGTAAGTAATCTTTAAGAAAATCAGATAACATGCGTGTTTATATATCAGTTTTTATTTGTTGTTGAAGGGTAGATACGTCACATTTTCAATTAAAAAAAAGTTAATAATTTCAATTACTTATATCAAGTAGGCTGAAAAACATAACAATATCAATAGTTTAGTAATTTATAACAGATTCGCTAAAAAGTGGCGGGAGTGAAGGGACTCGAACCCTCGACCTATCGCGTGACAGGCGATCGCTCTAACCAACTGAGCTACACCCCCACTTATCAATTTTTGGTGGGCAGTAAAGGACTCGAACCTTTGACCCCCTCGGTGTAAACGAGATGCTCTACCAACTGAGCTAACCGCCCATTACCAAAATATAGTGATTTATATCCTTTAGTTTTCTGACGTCAAGTTCTATTAATGTTGAAAAATAGCTAAATACTTAATCATTTTAAATATTTAAATTCAAATAAAAATTAATTTATTCTCATAAATTTAAAAACCACCACGCCAATTGTTCTTATTTTTAAAATTTTTTTCCTCTAACTTGCTGATTGGCTTAAAAATATAGAATAAAACTAAAATAAAAAATATTAAATATATCCCAATTTCCACGGTAAATATAACTTATTGAATACTAGCTTGAGATTTATCGTCTTTTTTAGAAATTTCTACCTCAACCCATTCTGTTGGTTTAAGTTCTTTTGTAAGAGCTATTTTTATTACTTGATCAGCATATTCAACAGGAGTGATCTTAATATCATCAATAATTTTTTTAGGCATATCTACAAGATCTTTCTCATTCTCCTTCGGTATCAATACTTCTTTAATTCCAGCTCTATGAGCTGCTAATAATTTTTCTTTTAACCCACCGATTGGCAATACTTGGCCTGTTAAAGTCACTTCTCCCGTCATAGCTACATCCCTTCTCACAGGAATATTGGTTATTGAGGAAACAATTGATGTTACCATGCCAATACCTGCAGATGGACCATCTTTTGGTGTTGCTCCTTCAGGGACGTGAATATGAAAGTCTTTTTTTTCAAAAATTGGTGGTATAATTCCATACTCTAAACATTTTGACCTTACAAAAGATTTTGCTGCTTTAACTGACTCTTGCATAACATCACCTAATTTGCCAGTGATTTGCATTCTTCCTTTTCCTGGCATTGTAACAGTTTCAATTTTTAAAATTTCTCCACCATACTCAGTCCAAGCAAGCCCTGTAACTATACCTACTCTATTTTCAGCCTCTAATTCTCCAAATTTAAACTTGGGAACACCTAAAAAATCAGATAAATTTTTATTGTTTATTCCAACTTCTTTTTCTTCACCAGCCACAATTTTTTTAACAACTTTTCTTGCAAGTTTAGAAATTTCTCTTTCAAGATTTCTTACTCCTGACTCTTTTGTGTATCCCCTAATGACTTCTTTTATAATATCGTCATCTAACTTCATTTCTTTTTCTTTAACACCATTATCTTTGATTTGTTTTGGTAATAAATATTTGTTTGCAATACTAATTTTTTCATCCTCAGTGTAACCTGCTAGTCTAATTACTTCCATTCTATCTAGTAAAGGAGGTAAAATATTTAAGGTATTAGCAGTCGTTACAAACATAACATCGGATAAATCATAATCAACTTCTAAATAATGATCATTGAAAGTTGTGTTCTGTTCAGGATCTAAAGCTTCTAATAATGCTGATGACGGATCACCTCTATAATCATTACCAATTTTGTCTATCTCATCTAATAAAATTAGCGGATTTTTTGTTCCAGCTTTTTTCATCATCTGAATAATTTTTCCAGGCAAAGATCCGATATATGTTCTTCTGTGACCTCTTATTTCTGCTTCATCTCTCATCCCACCAACAGACATTCTAACAAACTCTCTATTTGTAGCTTTTGCAATTGATTTGCCTAAAGATGTTTTTCCAACACCTGGAGGTCCTATCAAACACAGTATTGGACCTTTAATTTTTTCCATTCTTTTTTGAACTGCTAAAAATTCTATTATTCTCTCTTTTACTTTTTCCAATCCAAAGTGATCTTTATCAAGAATATTTAGGGCTTTAGTTAAATCTATATCTACCTCACTCTTTTTGTACCAAGGAAGTTCGATCATCCAATCCAAATAATTTCTTACAACAGTGGCTTCTGCAGACATCGGACTCATATTTTTTAATTTTTTTAATTCTTGTAAACACTTCTTCTCTACCTCTTTTGGCATCTTGGCTTTTGTAATTGCTTTATTTAAGCTGGTTGTTTCGTCTTTACCGTCTTCAATTTCCCCAAGTTCCTTTTGAATAGCCTTCAATTGCTCATTAAGATAGTATTCTCTTTGAGTTTTTTCCATTTGAGTTTTAACTCTACCTCTTATTCTTTTTTCAACACCAATTATACTTGTTTCATTTTCCATTATTTTAATTATGGCATTTAATCTTTTCTTTAAATCCACTGTTTCAAAAATTTGTTGTTTTTCTGAAATAGTAGCAGTTATATGAGATGCAATATTGTCGGCAATCTGAGATGGGTCTTTTAATTGCTTAATTGTGTTAATGGTTTCGCTAGAAATTTTTTTATTTATAGAGGTTAATTTTTCTAATCTTCTTAGCGCTGTAGCAGCTAAAGGAAACAAATCCTCATCTTTAGGCAAAATATCTTGATAATGAGTGTAATCACAAGTTATGAATTTTTCATTATCTTTAAAATCTAAAATTTTTACTCTTTTTATTCCTTCAACCAAAACTTTAACTGTACCATCAGGCAATTTTAATAATTGTAAAATACTCCCTTCACAACCATACATAAAAACATCTGTTTTCTTTGGATCATCTATTTCTGAATTTTTTTGTGTAACAAGAATAATTTTTTTATCTTTTTTCATCACTTCGTTTAGAGCTGAAATGGATTTGTCTCTTCCTACAAACAAAGGAATAACCATACTAGGAAAAACCACGATGTCTCTTAGTGGTAACAACGGTAATGAAATTTTGACGTCCATATGATTAATATGGATATTATATTTTATAATGCAATAGGTTTTTGCTATTTATTAAGGATATTAAGCCGCTGTGGTCTTATTTGACTTAGATTTATTGTCACCTTTAGCATGAACTAAGATTGGTTGAGACTGCCCTTTTGCTGCACCAGCATCAACTATAACCTCTTCAATATTATCTTGACTCGGAAGATCGTACATTGTTTTCAGCAAAATATTTTCTAGAATTGATCTCAAACCTCTTGCTCCTGTTTTTTTGCTAATTGCTTTTTGCGCGATTTCTTTTAAAGCATTTTCTTTAAAAGTTAGTTTAGCACCATCTAATTTAAACAACTCTTGATATTGTTTTGTTAAAGAATTTTTTGGTTCTTGCAATATTTTTATTAAGGACTTTTCATCTAAATCTTCAAGTGTTGCTATCATTGGAAGTCTTCCAATAAATTCTGGAATCAATCCAAATTTTAATAAATCTTCTGGCTCTAATGCTTTCATCCATTCGCCAGTTTTTTTATCTTGTGTATTTTTTACATCTGCACCAAAACCAATTGAAGTCCCTTTATCTCTTTGAGATATTATTTTATCAAGGCCTGCAAAAGCACCTCCACAAATAAATAAAATATTTGTTGTATCTACTTGTAAAAATTCTTGCTGAGGATGTTTTCTACCACCTTGAGGAGGAACACTTGCAACTGTACCTTCCATTATTTTAAGAAGCGCTTGCTGAACACCTTCTCCAGATACATCTCTAGTGATTGATGGGTTTTCAGATTTTCTACTAATTTTATCAACCTCATCAATATAAACTATTCCTCTTTGAGCTTTTTCAACATTATAGTCAGATGCTTGTAATAATTTTAAAATAATATTTTCAACATCTTCTCCAACATAACCCGCTTCTGTTAGAGTGGTTGCATCAGCCATTGTAAATGGAACATCTAGAATTCTAGCAAGAGTTTGTGCAAGCAAAGTTTTTCCACAACCTGTAGGACCTACTAAAAGTATATTTGATTTCGATAGCTCAACATTTTTGCTCGTTTTGCTTTCATAATTTAATCTTTTATAATGATTGTGAACAGCTACAGATAAAACTTTTTTTGCATGTGCTTGACCAATTACATAATCATCCAATACTGAACAAATTTCTTTTGGAGATGGAAGACCATCTTGATGTTTTACAAAAGTATCTTTGCTCTCCTCTTTTATGATGTCCATACATAGCTCAACACATTCATCACATATGAAAACAGTTGGGCCAGCAATCAACTTTCTTACTTCATGTTGGCTCTTGCCACAAAAAGAACAGTAAAGAATATTTTTGTTATTTGTTGTCATTTTATTTTTTATAACGAATCAATTTAATTACTTTATTATAGAAGACTCACACTAATCAAGTTTCGATTAATAATGACTCAATATATTGTGTATTAAGATCTTTTTTCTACTACTTCGTCAATAAGACCAAAAGATTGTGCGACATCTGCTGTCATAAAATTATCTCTTTCAAGAGCAGATTTTATTTCATCAACACTTTTTCCAGTGTGTCTAGAATAAATTTCATTAAGCCTTTTTTTCAAAGACAAAACTTCATTAGCATGAATTTCAATATCCGTTGCCTGACCTTGAAAACCTGCCGATGGTTGGTGAACCATTATTCTTGAATTTGGTAATGAAAATCTTTTTCCTTTTGTACCTGCAGCAAGCAAAAAGGATCCCATAGAAGCAGCTTGACCAATACATAAAGTAGAAATATCTGGTTTCACATATTGCATAGTATCATAAATACCAAGACCTGCTGTTACCAAACCCCCTGGACTATTTATGTATAAATAAATTTCTTTTTTTGGATCTTCTGCTTCTAAAAATAATAATTGAGCAGTAACTAGTGATGCAACATTGTCATTAATTTGACCTGTTAAAAAAATAATTCTTTCTTTTAGCAGTCTTGAATAAATATCGTAAGCTCTTTCACCTTTGCTTGATTGCTCAACAACCATTGGTACTAGACTGCTCATATGTTCTGATAATTTTGTTGTCATAAGTTGATTCGTTCTACTTATACAACTTGAGATTACTTTTTGCTAACTTTTTTTGTCTTTTTTGCTACAGGCTTTGATTTTGCCTTTTTAGTTGCTGGTTTTTTTTCTGTCTCAGATTTTGTGTAAGATTTTTTCTTAGTTTCTTTTTTTTCTTCTCCAGGGCTAAGGTCATGGTCCTGCTTATGAGCTTCTTTTAAAATTTTTTCAGCTTCTTCTTTTGAAATTTCTTTCTTATTTGCTTTCCCTTTTTGTTTAATCAAATTTAAAATTTTCTCTTCATATACCGTTCCTCTAAGACTTGCTAATGCAGAGGGA
>CACMRS010000018.1 GCA_902616165.1 uncultured Pelagibacteraceae bacterium | reverse complement strand
CATTACCAATACTTTCTAATATTTTGTTAGATGTAAGCAATTCAAGACTTACTATCACTGCGACTGATCTAGATTTAATATTTATACATCAATTAAATAATGTAGAAATTCTAGAGGAGGGCAAAACAACCACAACTTCCTCAATCATGTATGATATTATAAGAAAGTTTAACTCAGGAAAAAAAATAAATCTTTCTCTAAGAGATATAAGTAAATTACAAGTAGAGTCTGAAAAATCTATTTTTAATTTGAATTGTATAAGTGCAACGGAGTTTCCGCTGACAGATGAAAATTTTAATCAAAATGAATTTATAATTAAATCAAAACAATTATTGAAATTATTAAATAAGTGTAAATTTTCAGTTTCTAACGACGAAACAAGGCATTACCTAAGTGGTATTTATTTTCATCAAACAGAAGTAGAGGATAAAAATTATTTAACAGCAGTTGCAACTGATAGTCATAGAATGTCTATTTCAAAAATTCGATTAGAGGAAAAAATTGATTTTGATCCAATAATTTTACCTAAAAAAACAATTTTTCAACTTTGCTCTTTATTAGATAGCTATGATGGAGATGTGAAAGTTTCAAATGTGAAATCAAAAATAAAATTTGAATTAAATAATAGTATTTTAATTTCGAAACTTATTGATGGGAAATTTCCTAATTACATTCAAGTTATACCTAAAAATAATCAAAAAAAATTAGAAATAGACTTAAAATTATTTTTAAATTCAGTTGATAGAGTAGCATCTGTTTCATTAGATAAAAAAGATGGTGTGAAATTCAATTTATCTAAAGACACTTTAGATCTGTCAGTAAATAATACTAACAGTGGTGATGGTAAAGAAACTTTAACGGTTAAGTTTGATCATGATTTAGAGATAAGTTTTAACTCTAGATATTTGATAGATGTTGCTTCACAACTAGATGGAGATAGAGTTGAAATTTTCTTTAATGATACTGGTTCACCAGCACTGATAAAAGATCCAGGTGATTTCGATAGTATTTTTGTTGTTATGCCTATGAAGGGCTAATTAATTAAATCTAACTCTGAATAAATATTTTTTTCAAGAATTTGAATAAAATTTTCCTTTGTTAACCCAGAAGGAATTGGTTTTAGAATAGAGATTGTAATTGTTTTATTAGATTTCTTTTTACCTTTTTTAGGCCACACATATCCAGAGTTAATTGCAACTGGCTGACAAGCAACATTAAGCAGTTCATAAATTCTCGAAGCACCTTTTTTAAAAGGTGGTTTTTCATCTGGAAGAACTCTAGTTCCTTGAGGAAAAATAATTAAAGGTCTATTAGAAGTAGCCATCATTTTTGAAATATCATCGAAAAAACCCAAGTTATCTTTTGTAACTTTGTCTCTTTTTATTGAAATTGATCCTATTTTTTTTAGGTACCAACCAAATATTGGAATTAATAATAATTCTTTTTTTAGAATAAATAAAGGTGAGTTAAAGATAGTTTGTAAATAAAAAGTTTCAAACATTGATTGATGAGATGCTGCTATAAAAAATTTTTCATTATTAATAATATTTTCTTTTCCTTTGATTGAAATTTTTACTGACAGAACAAACCTTAAACAAAAACTGGCCCAATGGCCCATTAATTTACCTCCCATCAAAACTACCTGTTTAGGCAAAAAAAATGATGGTAAAAAAATTATCGAAATAAAGATGATTCCAGTGAAAAACAATATTGAAAATAAAAAGTTTCTTATCATTTTTGTCAAAAGCTAAATTATATCTTTATGCTTTTGTCTTTTTCTTATTACTTTAATTTTTGATCCCTTTATTAATAATTCTATTGGTTTAGGTCTTAAATTATAATTTGAGCTTAGTGACATTCCATAAGCTCCCACATCACATATCGCTATTAAATCTTTCTCATTCAATATTTGAAATTTTTTTAATGTAACAAATTTATCTGTACTTTCACAAATAGGACCTACAAATTCATATGGTTTTTTAGACGTTTTGTTAGATTTTGTAACAGGTAAAGTTTTATGAAACGCACCATATAAAGCAGGTCTCATCAAATCGTTCATTGCTGCATCTAAAATTATAAATTTTTTACTTCCGCTATCTTTTATATAGATTATTTTTGACACTAGTGTACCGGTATTGCCAATAATTGATCTACCTGGCTCAAATATAATTTTAACTTTATGTTTTCTTAAAAATTTAATAATAGCTGCGTTGTATTTTTTATAATTAAGTTTTTTATTTTTATCAGTGTAAGTAATGCCCATACCTCCACCTAAATCTATAAATTCAAATTTATTATTTGTTTTACTTAGAATTTGACTGACCGCTTTAAGCATTTTTTCATAAGGTCTATGGTCTAAAATTTGACTGCCTATATGAACACTTAGACATTTTAAATCAATATTTTTTGAATTTTTGCAATAATTTATAATGTCATAGAATGTATTTTTATTTACACCAAATTTATTTTCTTTTTTCCCAGTGGATATTTGACTTAATGTTTTTGCATCTGTATTTGGGTTTAGTCTCACACCAATTTTTATTCTTTTATTTTTTGATTTTGCTATTCGATTTATTTCTTTTATTTCACTTAAAGACTCAGCGTTAATAAGCAAGATTTTTTTATCAATAGCAAAGCTGATTTCACTTGTTGTTTTGCCAACACCAGAAAATACTATTTTACTTGGATTAATTCCTGCTTTTAGTGCCATCATCAGTTCTCCTACTGAAACAACATCAGCACCTAATCCAAATTTTTTAATTTCTCTAATTATATTAATATTTGTGTTGGATTTAACCGCAAAGCAGATAAGTGGTGAAAAAGATCTGAAGTTTTTTTTAAAATTATTAATATTTTCTTTTAATTTAGAATAGGAGTAAGAATAAAATGGAGTTCCAAATTTATTTGCAATTTTTTGGAGATTAATTTTTTCTATTGTTAGTGTTTTATTTATGTATTTCATTAAGCCAAGTTAACTGAAACTTTTTTTATTTCTGCTTTTTTATTTGGGTCTTCGTATTTAGGATCACCTTTTTTTCCACAAGAAATAACGGCACAAAATAACAATATAATTATGGGAAATTTTTTAATCATTTTTCTCTTTTATATTTCATTATCATTTTTTTAATATTATCAAAAGAAGTTCCACCATAAGATTTTTTCGAATTAATTGAATTTTTTAAATTAAATACTTTTAATACATCTTCTTTAAGTTTGGGTTCAATTTTCTTTAACTCATCTAAAGTTAATTCATTTAACTTCTTTTTTCTTTTTTCAGCCAAATTAACTACAGCAGCAGTTTTTTGGTATGCTTTTCTAAAAGACATTGAGTGATTTTTCACAAGATAGTCAGCTAAATCGGTGGCTGTAATATATCCAGAATTAGCAAGTTCTAACATTTTACTCTTATTTGGATTACAATTTTTTAGTATTTCATCACAAATTTTTAAACAATTATTTAGATTGTCGTTTGATTTAAAAACAATCTCCTTATCGTCTTGCAGATCTTTAAAATAAGACAGTGGTAAGCCTTTTAAAATTGTAAGCATCGAAAATAAATTTCCATAAGCGCTTCCCGATTTTCCACGTAAGTACTCTAAAAGATCAGGATTCTTCTTTTGTGGCATTATAGAAGATCCGGTAACAACTTTATCAGATAATTTGATCAAGTTAAAAGCATCTGAATTCCAAATAATCAACTCTTCAGCAATTCTAGAAATATGCATAGCACACACAGATGAAGCGTATAAAAAATCTAAAACAAAATCTCTATCTGAAACTGTATCAATAGAATTATTTGTAGGTATTTTAAAACCAAGTTTTTTGGTTGTATAATTTCTGTCTATATTAAATGATGTTCCCGCTAAAGCCGCAACACCTAAAGGATTTTCATTTAAACTGTCTAAATTATTAGCAAACCTCTTTTTGTCTCTATTAAACATTTCTACATAAGACATTAAATAATGTGCAAAGGAGATAGCTTGAGCATTTTTAAGATGTGTAAATCCAGGCATAATAGTCTCAACATTTTTTTCAGCTAACTTTATTGTACTCTTAATAACTTTATTTATGTTATTATTTATTTCGTTGGTTGATTTTTTCATCCAAATTTTAAAATCAGTAATTACTTGATCATTTCTTGATCTTGCAGTGTGAACGTAGCCAGCTTCTTCACCTATAATTTGAAAAAGTCTCTTTTCGATATTGATATGAATATCTTCATATTTTTTATTAAACTCAAATTTATTGTTTGTTATTTCCTTATTAATTTTTGTTAGTCCATAAATAATTTTATTTTTTATTTTGAATGAAATTATTTTTTGTTTAAAAAGCATCTCAACATGAGCAATTGATACCTGGATGTCTTCTTTATAAAGTCTTTTATCAATATCTATTGAATTACCGACCTTTTGAAATAAACTTGATGTATTTTTTTTAATCCGCGTGGTCCAGATTGCTTGGTTGTTTTTATTTTTTGCCATGATATTTAATTATACCTATTTAACATGAGATTTTTAATAATATTTATTTTTTTGATAACAAATGTAGTAGCTGAAGAACTACCTGGTTTTAAAAATATTGTAATCCATAAAATACCAAAAACACATGATAATGTTATTTTTTTAGACAAAAATGATCAAAAAATTAATATTAATGAATATACTGAGAACTTATTGATATTAAATTTTTGGGCGACTTGGTGTGAACCTTGTAAAGAAGAAATGCCATCTTTAGATAAACTCCAAGCTAACCCAGAATTGGATAATATAAAAATTTTCGCAATTAATATTGGGAAAGAAACTTTAGATAAAGTTAATAAATTTTTTATAGATCTTAACATTAAAAATTTTGAACCTTATTTTGATCCACCTACAACATTAGCCAAAATGTTTTCTTTAAGAGGTGTCCCTACAACAATTCTAATTAATAAAAAGGGCCAAGAATTTGCTAGAGTAATAGGTTCAATTGATTTTGAAGATAAAAATTTTATTAATTGGATAAAAAAATATAACTAATTTTTAAAAAAATAAGCAAAGGCAACTAAAGCAATAATAGCAATAAACTGCAAAATAACTCTTAACTGCATTAATTTATTTGAATATTTTTTACTTGTCTCCCCTCCCTTAAAAAGGGTCCCAATACCTAAGATTAAAACTATCCCTACAGCTATCAAAAGGGCTATTGATAAAACTTTTACTAATATTCCTGAAATCATTTTTTTATTTTAGATTGTGTTTTGACATAAAAAACATAATTTATCTACTATGACATTTTGCCTAGACTCAATAATTATTAAACCAGAAGATGGTATTGAAATTAAAAATGCTATTATTTTGCTACATGGTTATGGAGGTGATGGAAAAGATATAAGCATGCTTTCTTTAAACTGGAAAAGACATATGCCTAATACAGTCTTTATTTGTCCTAATGGTCACGAGCCATGCGCCATAAATCCTTCTGGTTATCAGTGGTTTGATTTAACAAAAGAGGACTCCGGTTACATATTAGAGCAATCAATCAAAGCTGAAGAAGTTTTAAAAAAATTTATTAATGAAATAAAACAAGAGTTCAAGTTATCAAATAATCAAATCTGTTTATCAGGATTTAGCCAGGGGTGTATGATGTCTTTAAATGTTGGTCTTACATTTGAAGAAAAATTTTTATGTATAGTTGGTTTTTCTGGAAAGATAATAAATCTAAAAGATTTAAAAATTAGAATCAAAAATAATACTGAAACCTTACTTATACATGGAGAAGCTGATCAAATTGTCCCATCAACACATTTATTAGAAGCAAAAGATTTTTTAATTAGAAACAATGTTAAAGTTGATACATTATTAATAAAAAATTGTGATCATCATATTCCGATTGAAGCATCAAGTACAGCTTTAAATTTTATCTTAAAAAAAATTTAACATCTCTTATTATTGATAAAATTGTTTAACTAAGTTAAAATTAATTAATGAATAATTTTATTGAACAAAATGTTTCATTAGAAAAGTGCCCTGCGCTAGTACTCAATGCAGACTATAGACCTTTAAGTTACTACCCTTTGTCTTTATGGTCATGGCAGGATACTGTTAAATCAGTTTTTCTTGATAGAGTTATTATTGTTAGTAATTATGATAGAACTATAAGAAGTCCATCATTTAATATGAAATTACCAAGCGTCATCGCATTAAAAGATTATATAGTTCCTCAAAGCAAGCCAAGTTTTACTAGATTTAATGTGTTTTTGAGAGATAAATTTTCCTGTCAATATTGTGGAAGCAATGAAGAGTTAACTTTTGATCATTTATTACCTAGATCAAAAGGAGGCGAAACTAATTGGGATAATGTTGTAACAGCTTGTTCTGCATGCAATGTGAAAAAGGGTGGTAAACTATTAAAACATTCAGGCATGAAGTTAAATCAACATCCTTTTCGACCATCAACAGAGGATCTACATAAAAACGGAAAAAATTTTCCACCGAATTTTTTACATAAAAGCTGGATGGATTACTTATATTGGGATGTGGAACTACAGTCTTAAATTTTCTCAGAAATATTTATTGCGATTTTTGATCCTGCTTTAATAATTTTATCCATTATAGAGTATGGACCTTCTTTTGTGGCACCCTTTTCATAAGCAATATCTTTATGATTTAATTCATCTTCTCTAAATTTAATTATTTTTTTTTTGAGTTTTGGTTCACTATTATCGAGTTGTTTTATTTGGTTTAAATAATGTTCATCTATTACCTCTTCAACGGAAGCAGTACAAAGCATAGCCGCTTTTTTTCCGAGTAAAGTTGAACCAAAACCTAATCCTACACCTAGTAAATCCCATAATGGTAAAAATTTTGTTGGTCTTATACCTCTTTTTTTAATTTCTTCTTCAAAAAAATCCGAATGCTGTTTTTCGTGAACTTTCATTTCTTCAATTGTTTTTTTTAAAGCTTCATCTTTAACTAATGTGTTTAGAGCAAGCAACTGTCCTTCATAAATTTTAACAGCACCACGTTCTCCAGCATGGTCAACTCTAATAAACTCTTCTATTTTCTTTTTATTTATTGTTCCCATAATTTAAATAAGCTTTCGTTGTAAAATAAACAATTAATATTGATATTATAATATTGTAGCTTGTAAGCGAAAATCCTAAAATTTTAAATGTAACATCTTTGCAACTTACATTTTTTTCTTGTAATTGTCTTAATATGTCTTCTTTTGATAGTAAATTAGAGCCATTTTTTAAATCACAAACTAATGACTCTTCGATAAAACCTTGCTCAATACCTAAATGATATAATGATAAAATAGTAGCAGCTGAAAAAATTAAAATAAGTGAGAGGATGAAATATTTTTCAAGATTTACTAATTTATAATTTAATACAATAATTATTATTGCTAATATGTATGGAATTCTTTCCAGTATACATAAGTTACAGGGTTGATGACCTAGAATATATTCAATAAAAAATGCTGAAACTAAAGCAATAATGCTAATTAAAAAAATTAACTTTAATGTTATTGTTTTGCTAATCTCAACCATTTAATTTTAAAAATAAATAAGTAATAATAAATATTATAACTATAATAATTCCAATTATAGTGAACCATTTTGATCCATGTTTTTCCATGAAGTCTGTAAATAATTCCCCAAATTTATAAGATAAATAAGCAACTATAAAAAATCTCAGGCTTCTTGAAATTAAGCTAACAATTATAAAAATAGGAAGATTAAAAGCAATTAAACCACTTGAAATTGTAAAAGCTTTATAAGGCAACGGTGTAAAGCCCGCCAAAAAAAGAATACTCAACCATGCAAGGAATCCACTCCCTTGTGACATACTCAATTTCAAATTTTCAACTTTATCTTGATAATCATAAAATTCGATTACATAAATTGCTAAGTCAAAAAAGAAATAACCTATTAAATATCCAAAAATTCCTCCAAAAACTGAAAATAATGATGCTATTAAAAATATTTTAAAATATTCCTTTTTTTTGGCAATTACCATTGGAATTATCATTGCATCTGGAGGTATAGGGAAAAAAGAACTTTCTATAAAAGATACAAGCCCTAAATAAAATTTCGAACTTTTATGAGCAGCTAATTCTAAACATTTTTTGTAAAGTATTTGAAACATTTTTTGGTTTTAATATAAATTTAGTTCTTATACTATTAAATATAATTTAATGAATACTTAGGGCGAATGGCGGAACTGGTAGACGCGCACGACTCAAAATCGTGTTTCGCAAGAAGTGAGAGTTCGATTCTCTCTTCGCCCACCATGAAACTATGAATTTAGATAATTTAAATAATTTGATCGAATTATTTGCTAATCAAGCTAATAGACAGAATAAAAAAGATGTTTTTTTAGAATGGCTAAACCCAAGTAATAAAAAAACCTACACTTGGGAACAAACTGAAAAGAATATTTTAAAATTATCAAAAGTTATTAAAGAAAATATAGGAGAAGGCGATAGATGTCTTTTAGTTTCAGAGAATAGACCTGAGTGGTTTGTTTCTGATTTAGCTATAATGTTAGCTGGAGGAATTACAGTTCCAGCATATACAACTTATATAGAAAATGATTATAAGTATTTGATAGAAGATTGTGAGCCTAGCTTAGTTATTGTTTCAAATAATGAAATGCTTCAAAAATTAAATAATATAATTAACGAAAAAGACTTTATTAAAAAAGTTATAACTTTAGATGAAATAGCTAAGGTAACAAATAATTTAACTTTAAATAACAAAGAAAAATATTTAGATTATAATTCTATTTTAAAGAACAATCTATCATTAGAAGATAAAATCGAAAATAATAAATTAAATAGAAAGTCTCCAGCATGTATAATTTATACTTCAGGAACTGGAGGAAATCCCAAGGGTGTAATTTTAAGTCACGGTGGAATTTTAAATAATGTTGTTGGATCGTGTGAAATTACAAAACCATTATTCAATTCAAGACCAGTATTTTTAACTTGGCTTCCGCTTTCTCATTCTTATGAGCACTGTCTTCAATTTGTACAGATAGCAGTAGGAGCTAGAGTATTCTATGCTGAAAAAATTGAAAAACTTCTAGAAAATATATCTGAAGCAAAGCCTACAATTATGGCAGCTGTCCCTAGGTTTTACCAAAACCTTTACAACAAAATAAACATGAATTTAAAAAAACAAACGGGTTTTAAAGCAAAATTAATTGAAGCAACTCTTCGTCTGGGAAGAAAAAAACTATTAAATCAAAGAATGACTTTTTCTGAAAAAATACTCAATTTTATAGTTGATAAATTAGTCAGAAAAAAAATAAAAAAACAATTCGGAGGAAATTTAAAAGCTTTTGTTTCAGGTGGTGGTGCTTTAGACAAGGAAATAGGAGAATTTTTGAATTCTATTGGGCTACCGACTCTTCAGGGTTATGGTTTAACAGAAACATCACCAGTAGTAAGTTGCAATCCAATCAACAAAATAAAAGTGGAAACTGTAGGCCCTCCATTTAAAGGGAATGAAGTAAAGATTGCTGAAGATGGAGAAATTTTAGTTAAAGGGGAAAATGTAATGTTAGGATATTGGAATAAAAAAGAGGAAACCAAAAAAGTTATTATTAATGGATGGCTTCATACTGGTGATATTGGAGAGCTAGATCCAAATGATGGCTATTTAAAAATAACTGATAGAAAAAAAGATATAATAGTAAGTGCGGGAGGAGATAACATTTCACCTGCTAAAATTGAAAATATGATTACGAATGAACCAGAGATAGATCAATGCATGGTTTATGGTGATAAAAAAAATTATTTAGTTGCTTTAATTGTTCCTAATAAAGATTTTTTAAATGAAAAAGAAAAAATAAGTAAAGTAATCGAAAAAATAAATACAAAATTAACTTTATTAGAAAAGATAAAAAGAATTCAATTAATAGATGAAAATTTTTCAATTGAAAATGGTCTAATGACTCCAACAATGAAAGTAAAAAGAAAAAAAGTTACTGAAAAATATAAAACTCAGCTAGAAAATCTTTATTAAATTATTTAATTAAAATTGTTTATTAACCGCATAAACATTAACTAAATTAATAAAAAAAAGTTTTATAAAAATAAAAAGTTTAAAATAATTTTATAAAATTTAACTTTTAATTAAAGAATTGACATAACTTATATAAAAAAATAAAAATATGTTATCAGCGAATCAATTTGATTCGTTTAACTAAAAAAGGGAGCTAAAGATGCCTAAGAAAAGAAAAAAAGCGGCAAAGAAAACTAAGAAAAAAGCTAAGAAAAAAGCTAAGAAAAAAGCAAAAAAAAGAAGAAGAAAATAATAACTTAGTATTCTTTACAAAAAACGCTTCTCATTACATTTTGTGTGAGAGGCGTTTTTTTTTACTCGTCAATCGGTTCGTCGTTATCAGATATCGGTTCGTCTACAGGTAGTTCACTAGTTGGATTTTTTGCAGCTGCCACTGGTTGGGGCTGTCCACCCAGATTTCTTTTAAGTGCTTTATCTAATTTTTTTTGAGTATCTTCCAATGATACATTTAGAACAATCTGAAATTCAGATAGGATTCTCTCATATGCTTTTTCAAATAATTGTCTTTCACTATAAGATTGGTCAACCATAAGGTCATCACCTTTGTTTAAATCTCTCACAACCTCAGCTAATTCATATATCTTTCCAGATGATATTTTCGCTTCATATTCTTGTGCTCTTCGACTCCACATTGATCTTTTAATTTTTGGTTTACTTTTTAATATTGAAATACATTTGTTAACTTGATTAATAGTTGCTAACGGTCTCAAATGAGACTGCTTGTTTACAGGGACCATTCCATTAGCTTTATCTTTTTCAAATTTAATTACATATGTTTCAACGTCAATTCCACCAATATTAATTTTTTTAAACTCAGTGATTTGGCCTACTCCATGTTTTGGATAAACTACATGATCTTTAATTTTGTATTCTCTTTTTTCAGTTTCTTGTTTTTTAACTTTTTTTATTTCAGGCTTGACTTCGTTTGTTTTTGAAATTCTTAAATTATCTACTTTTGTCTCAGCATTTGTTTCTGTAACTTTGCCAGTTTTTTTTATTTTAGTTGTTTTGGGGGAAACTTTTTTAATAATATTTTTATTCTTTTTTGAAGTTATTTTTTTAGCTTTTTTAGCTTTTTTAGCTTTTACAGTTTTTTTTACTTTGACAACCTTCTTTTTAGAAACTTTTCTTTTGACTTTTTTATCAACTTTGCTTTTAAAGATTTTCTTTAAAATATTTTTCGTATTTATTTTGTTCATTTTTAAATTTTTCATGATCCGCTGGTGGATCTTTTTTTTCACTTATGTTAGGCCAGATTTCTGAATATTTTTTATTGATCTCTAACCATTTTTCACTTCCAGGTTCAGTGTCTGCTTTTATGGCATCGACAGGGCATTCTGGCTCGCAAACGCCACAATCTATACACTCATCGGGTTTAATTACAAGCATATTTTTACCTTCGTAAAAGCAATCGACTGGGCAAACATCAACACAGTCTGTTAGTTTGCACTTAATACAATTTTCGTTAACGATATATGTCATTTTGAGCTTTGTTTAATTTTTTCTTTAATATCGCCCATTGTTTTATTGTCAATATAAAGTAATCCCGCAAGTCGTCTCATTAAATTAGTTTCGTATATATCAGCATCATTGTTTGAGTAAATTATAGACCATAAAGCCTCAACAATTTTAATTTTGTCTTGTTCAGGTAAATTTTTTACTTCTCTAGTAAAATCTAAAATTTGATTTGCGTTTTCCTCAATTACTTTTGCATCCTCAATTGTTTTAGAAATATTTTCATCTTCTACACCAAGCTCATTAAGCGTTCTTTTTATAATTCCTTCCTCTTTATCTGTGTAATTCTCATCAATTTTAGCGGCATGAATTAATAAAGCACAAACTTTTGTTAGAAATTTATTATTTTTTACTTCTTCCTTTTTAAATAACATTTTAACTTAAATTTAAATTTTTTAATATTTTAAATGGGTTTTCATTTGAAATTTTCTTTGTGGTAATTTTTTTAAATTTCTTAGCAGGGCTATATTTAAAATATGTTTCATTTTCTTTCTCAAATATTTTGTAGTTCATTTTTTGAAGTAATTTTTTGAAATTATCTTTACTGCATCCTAAAAGATTTAACATTTCTGGAACTAATTTTATTTCAGAATTCTCTTTTGAACTAGAATTTATTATTAACACAAATAATCTTTCCAAAATATCAATTCTTACAAAAAAATTATCAAATCTTTCAAATCCACATAAAAGCATAAAGTTTTTATTTTTTATTTCTTTATCGTCTAAAAAATTCAAACCAAATGTAGGTGGTTTTAAATTGTGAAATTTTTGATAAAAATTTTTCCACAATAACGTACGCAAAGATACTGCTTCTGGCTTAATTAATTGATAAAGAAAAACATGGTATCTCCCAAACTTTACCCCTAAGTCTCTAAGAATTTTTCTCTCATTTTGTTCTAGGTTTTTTAGGTATTCAGAAACTTGATCTCGTTTTAACACCCCATTATTTTCATAAAGTTGGTATGCAAGTGCTTTAATTGATGAATTATTTTCTTTTATATTTTTTAAATCTATTAAACTTTTAAGAACGTTGTTTATTTTTGTATGTACCCATTTGTTAATAAAATTGTTTAATTTTTGTTTAGTGTTTTGTTCAATAACATCATCAACGATTAAATCAAAATTAGGATTTAAATAATCAATACCTGTTGTTAACTTGGCAATTGGGAAATCATTCCAGTAGATTTTAAAATCCTCATTTAAACTAATTAAACCTGTATCAATTATTGATTGAACACGTTTCTCTAATTCTGGACCAATAGTTTGTCTTGCAGCTTTTTTTAAAGATTTAATATCTGTTTCTAAAGCACCTTTTTTTAGATCTAGTTCTAATTTTAATCCTTTAATCTTTCCAATAAATTGATCGTCAATTTTAACCTCATTGTTTTGTAAAATTTCAGTTTTAAACTCCATATCTTGTTTTAAACCTCTAGCAAGTATACTTGCTCTTTTATCGATAAAAGTTTTAGTAAGCTCTTCATGTAATCTGTCTGAAAGTCTATCTTCTAAGTGTTTAGTTTTTTCTATCCAATAACTTTGATTTTCTACCCAATTATTTTTATTTGAAACATAAGACCAAGTTCTGACATTTGCAATTCTATTTGATAAAGAATCTACATTTCCATCTAATTTATCAAGTTTCATTAGCTGTAATCTCATATAATCTTCAGAAATTAGTCCTTTTTTGCTAGTTAAAAATTTAAATACATTTCCAATAACCTCAAAATGATTTCCGTAAGCTTTTTTAACAAAATCAGGTATTTGGCAACATTCCCATAAAAGCATTAAAGTTTTCTTATCAAATCCTATATTTAAAATTTTTTGATCTTTTAAAAAATATTTAAGTGCTTTTTCATCCTCACATTCATGAATTTTTCTTAGCCACTCCACCTGGGGTTTTTCCTCTAAACTTTTAATTAAACTAATTGGGTTGTTGAAATTAAGATTTGAATTCCTCCAAAATAAAGTTTTAATCTCCTCGAACTTATGATTTTCTAATAATTCTACTTCTTCTGGAGATATTTCTTTACAATCACCAGTAATACCGAAACCTCCATCGTTTAAGTATCGACCAGCTCTACCAGCTATTTGACCTATTTCGGATAAATTTAATCTTCTTAATTTTTTTCCATCAAATTTCTTAATATTTGAAAAATAAACAAAATCTAAATCCATATTTATTCCCATTCCAATTGCATCTGTTGCAACTAGAAAATCCACATCCCCAGATTGATATAATTCAACCTGAGCATTTCTTGTTTTAGGACTTAGTGATCCCATTACAATCGCAGCACCACCCTTTTGTCTTCTTATTAACTCAGCAATGGCATAAACCTCCTCTGCTGAAAATGCAATGATTGCTGTTTTTCTCTCAATTCTAGATATTTTTTTATGACCAGCGTAGGTAAGTTTAGATAGTCTTTCCCTATTTATAAATTCAATATCCCCATCCAACTTTGAGATGATATTTTTAATGGTACTTGAGCCCATTAACATTGTGAGTTTTTCTCCTCTCATATTTAAAAGTCTATCGGTAAAAATATGACCTCTTTCATGATCAGAGCACATTTGAATTTCATCCACGCCAACAAACTCAAGATGTTTGTCAATTGGCATAGACTCCACTGTACATAAAAAATATTTTGCGTTGGTTGGGATTATTTTTTCTTCTCCAGTTATAAGAGCAACTTTATCTAAACTTATTTTTTTTGTTACTTTGTCGTATACTTCCCTTGCAAGCAATCTAAGCGGAAATCCAATCATACCACTTTCAAAAGAAAGCATGGTTTCAATAGCAAGATGGGTTTTGCCTGTATTGGTAGGACCTAGAACAGCTGTAATTTTATTTTTAGTCATTTCTATCTTTTGTGCTACTTTTTTTTTACCTACCAGATATTGTTACTGCTTAAGAACAAAAATAGACTAAAACATGACCGAATCGGAGGGTAAAAAGTTCTCATTTTCTTTTAAATGTTAGTGAGATTATCATAAATAAGATTAATTCTATAACAGTAATTTAATAAAATGAGTAAAATACTTTGGCAACCTTCCCTAATTGTAAAAAAAAATTCAAATTTATTTGCCTTTGAAAATTACATTTCGAAAAAATTAAAAATAAAATTTAATAGAAATTATAAAAAATTATTGAATTGGAGTATTAAAAATTCACCTGATTTTTGGAGTAGATTTTGGGATTTTAGTAAAATTAAGGGAATTAAAAGTAATAAAAAATTTAGAAAATCAAAGACTTTTTATAAAAATTTATTCTTACCAGGTAGCAGACTAAATTTTGGTGAAAATTTATTATCTAAA
The DNA here is from genome assembly GCA_902616165.1 of uncultured Pelagibacteraceae bacterium. Lineage (GTDB taxonomy): Bacteria > Pseudomonadota > Alphaproteobacteria > Pelagibacterales > Pelagibacteraceae > Pelagibacter. The sequence goes on along the minus strand of CACMRS010000018.1, from coordinate 1,934 downwards.
AACAACAATGAAAAAGCAGTAACCTTTATTAGTGAAAATGGATTTAGAGAAGAAAGATCATGGAGACAATTAAATTTAAATACTAATAAAATTTCAAAGTTTCTAAAAAAAATAAATATTAAAAAAGGAGATAGAGTAGCTGCCTATATGCCAAATACTATTGAAACTGTTGAAGCATTCATTGCTACAACTTCTTTGGGAGGTATTTGGTCCTCTTGTAGTCCTGATTTTGGTTCTAAAGGAGTTATAGAAAGATTTTCTCAAATTAATCCAAAAGTTTTATTCATTACTGATCAGTATTTTTATAATGGAAAAAAAATAGATATTTTAAATAGACTTCCAAAAATTTTAAAATTAATCCCATCAATTAAAAGTGTTGTAATTAGTAACTATCCTGGAAAAAAGTTTATTAAAAATAAATATAAATTTAAAAAAATTAATTTATTTAAATGGAATGAATTAATGCAAATTAATGCTGAAAAAATTGATTTCAAAAGATTTGATTTTGAAACAGAGTTAGCAATATTATATTCAAGTGGAACTACTGGAAAACCTAAATGCATTTGTCATCGATCTGGTGGTGTTTTAATCCAGCATATGAAGGAACATCAATTACATTGTAATATTAAAGAAAATGACAACGTTTTTTATTTCACCACATGTGGATGGATGATGTGGAATTGGTTAGTTAGTTCATTAGCTTCGAAGGCATCTATTGTTCTTTTTGATGGATCTCCAATGTTTAAATCATCCGATTTGCTTTTGAAAATAGCACAAAGAGAAAAAATAACTTTATTTGGAATAAGTGCGAAGTATGTAGATGCTTTAAGAAAATTTAAACCAAAATTAAAATATAAATTTAAACTAAATAAACTAAGAACAATTTGTTCAACTGGCTCACCTCTTTCAGAAGAAAGTTTTAAATATGTTTATAAGCATATTAAAAAAAATGTGCACTTATCATCTATTTCTGGTGGTACCGATATTGTTTCGTGCTTCGTATTAGGAAATTTATATCAGCCAGTGAATATAGGAGAAATACAAAACAATGGTTTGGCTTTAGATGTAGATGTTTTAAGTGATAAAGGGAAGTCTTTAAAAAATAGTAAAGGAGAACTTGTCTGTAAAAATCCTTTTCCATCAATGCCTTTAAAGTTTTGGAATGATAAAAATGATATTAAATTAAAGAGTGCTTATTTTAATAGATTTAAAAACATATGGCACCATGGAGATTACGCAGAGATAAAAAATAGTGGTGGATATATAATTCATGGAAGATCAGATACCACCTTAAATCCAGGAGGTGTAAGACTTGGAACAGCAGAGATATATTCAGAAGTTGAAAAGTTTAAAGAAATAAAAGAGTCTATTGTTGTAGGACAATCATGGGATAATGATGTTAGAATAGTTTTATTTATTGTAATGAGCAAAAATTATTCATTAACAGCAGAATTAATTAACAAAATTAAATTACAAATAAAAAAAAATGCATCTCCTAGACATGTTCCAAGTAAAATTATTGTTGTAAAAGATATACCTCGAACAAAAAGTGGCAAAATAGTTGAGCTGGCAGTTAAAAGTAAGATAGAAGGAAGTAAAATTAAAAACATTGAAGCTTTAGCAAATCCTGAAGCTCTTGAACAATTTAATAATTTAAAAGAATTGAGCAATTAAATGTTAAAAAATTTTGTCAAAAACCTAAAGCCCTCATCTACTCTTGCAATTAATGAAACTTCAAAACAATTAGAACAACAAGGAAAAAAAATCTTTAAATTTGGTTTTGGACAATCACCATTTAAAGTACCTGAGGATGTAGTTGAAGAATTAAAAAGTAATGCCTATCAAAACAAATATTTACCCATGCAGGGCCTTGAGGAATTAAGGGAAGCTGTAGCGAAATATTCATCTAAAAAGAAAAATTATAACTACAAAGC
>CACMRS010000017.1 GCA_902616165.1 uncultured Pelagibacteraceae bacterium | reverse complement strand
GAGCTATGTGCACACTCTCAAATTCAAAAGGAAGTTATTATGTGAATTCCACACCCGGCTCTGTAATGGTTAGAAATGCATGTGATCAATTAACTGTCAGCTGCAAAAAGGATGGTTATGTTCCCGCAAATGTAGGTGCTGGATCAATACAAGATAAGGCTAAAAGTATGGCCTGGGGAAATATTCTTTTTGGTGGTATAATAGGTATAGCAGTCGACAGACAGACCGGTGCAGGCTGCACTTATCCTCAACAAAATATTGTTTATCCAATGGTTAAAGCAAATAAAGACAATGTAACTACGAATTTACAAAAATTAAAAGATTTAAAAGAATTATTAGATGCTGGTGTTATTAATAAGGAAGAGTTTGAGAGAGCAAAAAAACAAATATTGAATTAAGGTACTCTTAAATTCAAAAACTCAATTTGACCAAAAAAAGTAAATTTAAAAAATTTTACTAATTAGAGTTATTTAATTATAAATACTAGCATAAATATTTATGAAATTCACAAATGCCTAGTGGTGAAATGGGTAAAGACAAAGGATTTAAAATCCTTTAAAGATAAAATTTATTATCTTCGTTAACAGCTTTTTCTAGTCTTATTAAAAAATCTGGTATAGCACTTTTAACTCTACTCCAAGTTGGTATAAATGGAGCATCCATAGGATTTAAATAAAAATCTTCTCCTGCTTTAATTATATTTTTAGAAAATAATTCCACAGCCTTTTCTTCAGAATGAGAGTCAAATTTCAAACCATTCATTTCAGCATCACCTCGATAGGCGTCAATTAAATCAAGTGCTGACCTATAGTAAGTTGCTTTAAGTGATCTTAATTGCTCTCTACTAAACGAGTGACCTTGTGTAGCAAGTTTTTTAATAAACGTTTTAATTATGTCAATGGACATTCTTGAAAGACCCTTACTTTCATCATCAGTAGATAAATCCTGATGTTTGTGGTCATAAGTATCTGCTAAATCAACCTGACAAATATTTTGAGGAGAAAAGTTTCTTTGCATTTCCGACAAAATTCCAATTTCTATTCCCCAGTCTGATGAAATTCTTAATTCCGGGAGAATATTTCTTCTAAAAGAAAATTCTCCAGCTAGTGGGTATTTAAATGATTTCATAAAATCTAAATATTCACTTTTACCTATAGTTTTTTCTAAAGCGTTTAATAGTGGAAACACTAATAACCTGGCTACTCTTCCATTCATTTTGTTATCTGCTACCCGAGGATAGTAACCTTTGCAAAATTCAAAGTTGAACAATGGATTGACTACTGGATAAAATAATTTTGCTAACATTCTTCGATCATATGTTTTTATATCACAATCATGTAAAGCGACAGATCTTGCACTGTTTCTTGCTATAGACATTCCGATGCAGTACCAAACATTTCTTCCTTTGCCCTTTTCATTCGGTGCTAATGCTTTTTTTTGTAATTCTTTATCTAATTTTTTTAAATTTGGACCATCGTTCCAAAGTATTGTGAATGGAGTTTCTAATTTTTCAAAAAATGTCCATGCCTTTCTGGCTTGTTTTTCGTTAGCTTGATCTAGTCCTATTATTATATGATGTAGATAATTAGTTTGAGAAATTTCAGAAACAATATTTGGTAATGCATCTCCATTTAATTCACTATAAAGACAAGGCAATATAAGTTCCATTTTTCTCTCTTTTGAAAAACTTAAAAGCTCTTTTTCTATTTGTTTTGTTGACTTTGTTCCAAAGTCATGAAGTGTTGAAATAATACCATTTTGCGAAAAATCACTCATACATCATTTTATTAATTTTTTTTTATTTTAACTAGAGCCATTTTAATCACATCTGCCCAGCCTTCAGGAGATGGCTTATTTGTTGTTATTAAATTATTTATAGGAATTTCATCTAAAGTGAATTTGTCATTGAAAACTAAGCACGGAAAATCACTCTTTTTTAACATATCTAAATCATTGTAATTATCGCCAACAGCTATTGTTTTTATATTTTTATTATTTTTTTTTAAAAATCGTACAAATATTTGAAGAGCCTTAGCTTTACTAACTCTATCAGTTAAATTAATAACCCTTCCACCTTCTTGTAAATAAAGATCTTCATTTTTAATTATTTTAGATAATTCGTTTTTTTGATTTTTTGTTCCCTCAAATATAAATGGAATAGTGTATTTACGATTTAAAGCCATCTTTAGTTTTTTATCCTCTAAACCAAAAACTAAACTTTGTTTTCTTTTATTCATTTCAGACACCCATTTGCATTTATTTTGCAGGTTTGTTGGAACTATATTTTTAAAAATATTTAAAAGATCATCCTTTTCTCTGCTAAGAATTAATTCTCTGGGTAAATCTACATTCAATGATTCTAAGCCATTTATAGCCGCTCCATTTTCAGAAATAAAAGGTAAATTTGATCCTAACTCGTAATTAAATTGCAAAATTTCTTTCTCAGTTTTACTAGTATTGGGTATGATAATAATACCTTTAGATATTAATTGTTTTAAATAGTCTTTTATTTCATCAAATTTAAAAGTATCTCTATGAAGTAGAGAACCGTCCAGGTCAGTAAATATCAAAATTTTGATCGCTTTCTCCATTGATTGATATTTATAAAATATTCTAATAAATAACAATTTTACTAATTAGACTTGTTCAATTATAAATATTAGCATAAATACTCATGAAATTCATTAATGCCCTCGTGGTGAAATTGGTAGACACAAAGGACTTAAAATCCTTGCCGCTTGCGGAGTGCCAGTTCGAGTCTGGCCGAGGGCACCATCAATGAGTAAACTCCAGATAATTTCTGATAAAAATAAAAAATCTTTAAAAATAAGAGATCAGTTATTAAAACAAATTAAATTATATAATTTTAAAAAAGAAAACTTGATCATTGTTGTTGGTGGTGATGGGTTCATGCTTCAAACATTAAAAAAATATAAAAATTTCAAAAAGCAATTCTATGGAATTAATTCTGGAAATTATGGTTTTTTGATGAACAAATTTTCATCAAAAAATATCATTAAAAATTTAACAAGAGCAAACCTTGTATCTATTTCTCCACTGGAAATGGTTGTAAAAAATAGACACAATCAAATTAAAAAATCTATAGCAATAAATGAAGTTTCAGTTCTTAGACAAAGTAGACAAGCTGCTTCCTTATCAATAAAAAAAGGATCTCAAATAATTATAAAAAAACTAGTATCAGACGGTGTATTAGTTTCAACTCCAGCTGGTAGCACAGCTTACAATCTTTCTGTTCATGGTCCCATTTTAAGTTTGCATTCAAAAAAATTATCAATTTCTCCTATAAGTCCATTTAGACCAAGAAGATGGAAAGGAAGAATAATTAACGATAACTCCAATATTGTAATTACTAATTTAAACCCATTAAAAAGACCCATCAGTTCTGTAGCAGATAACTTAGAAGTTAGAAATGCAAAATCAATTAGGATTAAAACAAATAAAAAAATAAAATTTCATTTATTGTATGATAAAAGTCGAAGTTTGCAAAAAAAGATTAAAATAGAACAATTGAGAAAAGAAACTTTTTAGAATGAGTATTAGATATGAACTCTGTCCTCAAATGAAAGTTTATGATCAATTAAATTTTCAATGGAAGCCATTTGTAATGTTTTCACAACCTCCAGAAATAAGAACAGAGGTTTTAAACACTGATATAGATGGAATTAGATATAATAATGTTACTGATATAATTAATAAATCTGTATTTGATAATGATTGTACAAAAAAAGATACTTCAGTTTTACTTGGGGGATCAACAGCATTTGGTGTTGGATCAACAAAGGACAGCAATACACTTTCAGGATATTTATCCAATAATAACAATCATTGTTTTAACTTAGCTTCAAGATCTTATGTAGGTTTACAAGAAATAATTATTTTTTTAACAAAGATAAAAGAGTTGAAAGGTATAAAAAAGTTAACTTTATTATCAGGAATAAATGATTTCTATATGCTTCAAAATTTTGATAATTATTCTCCAGGTGGATTTTATTTTAATGATTACTTTCAGAAATCATTAAATTACAAGAGAAATGCCTTGTTAGAGTTTATAAATTATTTTAGTTCCAAAAAATTAACAATTTCCCAAGTTCATAGTTTAAAATTAAACGAAATGCTTAAATTGATGTTTTCGAAAACTTTCAAGCAAAAAATATTAAATAAAAACTTAAAAAAAATTTCATTTGATGATCATTTTGAGAGATATTTTTTAACTCTATCTTTACTGTCAAAATGTTTAAATATAAAATTCCAATACATTCTACAACCTTATATTCATTGGTGTAAAGATTTATCAATAGAGGAAAAGGATTTGATAGATGAGTCTTTAAAACAAAAAAATGTTTATAATTCAAGCTCACTCAGAGGTGAAGTTAATTATAAAAAATTGTCAGAAACTATAAAAAAATTTTCAGAAATATACAGTCTAGAATACTTAGATTTTAATGAGGTTATTAGAACAAATACATCAAAAAATGATTGGATATTTGTTGACAGTATTCATCTAAATGATGCTGGTTATAAATTATTATCTAAAAGTTTAATTTTAGATTAAAAGGCAAAGATATGTTTGAATTTTTTTTAGTAATAGGAATTATATTTATCTTAATACTAATGTTTATTTTTTTTAAAAGAAAAAAAAATAAACAAAAAGAAGATAATTATCCACTTTGGTAGAATAAAATATTGTAATATTTTAAGTCAAACCAAATATAGTATGAGTGCGATCAGTATATAAATTTAACCTTTTAAAAATATTTAAAGTTGATTTTATTGAGTGATGGTGCCCCCGCACGGATTCGAACCGCGGACCTATTGATTACAAATCAATTGCTCTACCAGCTGAGCTACAAGGGCATTATTTTCTTGTTCATTTTTTAGTGCATTAAACACTAATAATCAATCCTAAATGAGAAATGATCAAAAAAACAATACATTTTGAATTTATTGATAAAAAAATTATTATTAGTAATAATTATATGTGAGTAAAAAAATTGTATTTATTTGTTTTATTTTAATATTTTACCCATTACCTGCCTATAGTTATTTAGATCCTGGAACAGGCAGCATTATATTGCAAGCATTAGTAGCTGCTATTGCTGCTGTGGGTGTTTTTTTTACACAATTAAAAATAAAATTTTTAGTATTAATGAGAAAAATTTTTAAGAAGAAAAAAAATAAAATATAAAAATTTAAATGACCAAAACAAACAATTTTATTGTTCTCGGTTATTTTCTTTTACCAATTATTTTATTCAACACCCCAAATAATTTTATTCAATTAAATTTAAATGACTTGTTAATTATAATTTTAGCACAGTCATTGATTCTAACACTATGTATAGTTTCTAGTATATTTTTATATTTTTTATTTTTAAAAAAGTTTAGTTTTTTTTTCCATTTAAATATAAATGCCTTTTTATTCTTTTGCCTTTTTTACTACAAAACTGTTTCAGGATATTTTCAATATTTTGAAAGTTTTCATTATCTTTTAGATAATATTATTTCATTATTAATTTATTTCTTAGCTTATATTTTTATCTTATACATTTTTAGAAAAGATAATAAACTTTATAAAAAATTTCTACTTAATTTTTTATGCATTAAATTTTATTTTATTTTTTAAAGATAAAGATAAACAAAAAGATTTTAATGAAAATAAAGTTTCACAAGAAGGGAATTTTTATAATAATTTAGATTTTTCTAAATTCGATGAAAGCAAAAATAACACAAATATTTTTTTAATTGTATTAGATGGTTTTATTAGTCTTGAATTAGCTGAAAATTACAAAATTATTGATAATAAAGAGAGTTATATAAAAAAACTTAAAACAAATAATTTCAAATATGTTAGGAATTTTCACAGTAATTATACTACCACAGGCAAAAGTATTTCTTCTATACTAGAAGCTACTTATCCATGGCTACCCAACCAAAAAACTAGGTCTAGAGATAATTTTTTCCCTAATAGTCTTCTTGATGACAATTATGATTATAACTTTTTTGATATTTTAAAAAAAACTAAAAAAAATTTTTTCTGGTTAGGCAACTCTTGGGGAATGTGTTTGCCTAACGAATATGTAAAATGTTTTTATCAAGCATCTTTTATAAATTATATCCAAAAGCCAAGAACATTTTACTTAAATAGTATATATTCTTATGCGTTTGATTTATATTTTAAAAAAAATAGTTTTAATTCTTTAAATTTATTATCAGATATTCAATATTACAAAGATTCTTCTATATCTAAGGAAAATACAATTTTTTTAATGCACGTAATGAGTCCTCATCCACCAGCTCAATATTCAAAGGGATGTAAAAAAACAAATGCTCCAAATCAAAATATTAATTATAATTGGGAGTTAATGAAACAATATGATAGTTTTTCAATTTCTTATAAATGTGTTCTAAAGGATGCTTTGAAATTCTCTGAAAATCTAAAAAAAATTAATCCAAACTCAATAATTGCTATAGTTGGTGACCATGGTTGGAGATTTGGAAAAGATAGAATGTCACTTTTAGAAAAAGAGCATAATATAAAATCAGATGAGGTAAGGTATAAAGCATTTTTAGCTATAAATGTTTTAGAGAAGTGTTCTAAATTAGAATTACCTGGATCAACAGTAAATCTTATGAGATTTTTACTTAATTGTTCCGAAGACTTAAAATTAAATTATTTAGATAATAAAAAATTTTGAAACATACATACGATAATTAGAATAATTTATTAAATGTTTAGATCTATTAAAATATTTATTAATAAACTTAAAACTAACTACAAGATATTTAAAAATATTCTTTTAATAAGAAAAATTAAACCTAAATATATATTTTTTTCAGAAAATAAAAATTATCAAAAATTCTCATATTTATTAATCGAGACAATTATAAAAAAATATCCTAAAGAAGTTTATTATGTTAGTTCAGAACTAGATGATACATTTGAAAACTCAGATGTAATAAATTTTTTTATAGGAAAAGGTTTTTTGTTGAATATATTTTTTTTACTTGTCAGAGCCAATAATATGTTTCTTACTACAACAGATTTGGATAACAACGCTATAAAAAAAACTAATAATGTAGATAAATATATCTATTATTTTCATGGAGCGGTAAGTACAACAAAAGTTTATACAGCAACTGCTTTTGATAACTATGACATAATTTTATGTAATGGTGATTATCAAATTAATGAGATTAGAAAAAGAGAATCAATTAAGAAAATTAAAAAAAAGAAACTTATTAAAACTGGTTATTTTTATTTTGATTATCTAACTCAAAGAATAAATAAACAAATTGTACCAAATGAAATTCTAATAGCACCATCATGGAATTATAATCAAAAAAATTTTATTAATGAAAATATAAAAGAAATAATTCAATCAGTTTTAAATCAAGGCTACATAGTTAATTTTAGACCCCATCCAGAGACTTTTAAAAGATCAATAACTACAATAAATAATATAAAACAGAGGTTTTCAAATGAAAGTTTTTTTTTAGATGATAAACCTGAAAACATAAACTCAATGGAAAATGCCAGATGTTTAATTACTGACAACTCAGGTATAGCTATTGAATTTGTATTATTATTTAAGAAGCCAGTATTATATTTTGAAGACAGTGATAAAATTCATAATATTGATTTTAGTGATTATAGTGAATTAGTATCTATGGATAAAAAAGTTAAAGAAATTTTTGGTTACACATTTAAGAAAGAAAACATTAAGGATCTTGATGTTTTGATAAATAAATCTATTTCAGAATTTGTAAATAAGGAAACTGAAATAAATAATTTTGTTGACGAAAACTTTTACAACTTCGGTTCAACAATAAAAAATTTTAATGATATTATGAATAATGAATTTTAAAAAAGCTAAATAAAATAAATGAAAAATAATAATTTAAGTTTTGGAACATATATAAGAGAAATAAGAATTTTAAAGAATATTGGTCAAAGGGAGTTAGCACAAAAAATAGGTATTGCAGCCTCATACTTAAATGATATTGAGAAAAATAAACGTAAAGCTCCAAAGCAAATAGTACTTAAAAAAATTTCAAAATTATTAAAAATTAATTTAGATGATCTAAATGATCTAGCAGGAATATCAAAAGGAAATGTTGCTCCAGATATCAGAGAATATATTGAAAATAATCCAGAAATAATCTCCTTAATAAGATCAATAAAAGAAAATAAACTTACTGGATACAAGATTAAAAATATAGAAAACTCTATAAACAAAGAAAATAGTAAAGCGTTAATTATAGCTGCTGGTTTAGGTAGCAGACTTAAGAAACACACTGAAAATCTTCCTAAGTGTATGCTAGATTTTGGAGGAAAAACGTTATTGCAAAGGCAATTAGATGCTTATAAAAAAAATTCAATTACAGATATATCAGTAATAAGAGGCTTTAAAAAAGAAAAAATAAAATACAAAGGTTTAAAATATTTTGAAAACACTGATTATAAAAATAATAATATTTTAAACTCTATTTTTTATGCTGAAGATTTTATAAATGGGAATATAATTATTTCTTATTCAGACATCTTATTTGACTCAACTGTTGTAAAACGTTTATTAAAAAGTAATCATGATATTTCAGTAGTGGTAGATATTGATTGGAGAGGTTATTATGTTGGAAGAAAAGATCATCCAATTTCAGAAGCTGAAAATGTAATTTTTAATTCAAATAATGAAGTAGAAAAAATAGGAAAAATTAATACTGGTACGGAAGAAGTTCATGGAGAATTTATTGGTATGATTAAATTAACAGACAGCGGGGCAAATATTTTTAAAGAACAATTTCACAGACTAAAAAAGATTTATTGGAACAAACCTTTTCAAAGAGCTAAAATCTTTCAAAGAGCATATTTAACAGATTTTATTCAAGAACTAGTAGATATCGGTATTAAAGTTCACTGTGTTATTATCGAAAGTGGCTGGAAGGAAATTGACACAGTTGAAGATTATAAAAAAGCTCTAGTTGGATTTAAGAAAAAATTCACAAAAAATTAACATTTATCAACTTTAATTTTCTCTTTTTTATATAATTAACTTGTTAGCGAACAAAGTTAATGATATTGAAAGGACTAATTATGATAAAAAAAACATTAATTCTATTATTTCTAGTTTTATTTACTGGAAATCTAAATGCATTTGCCAATACCTATAAAATGGTATTTGTACCAGCTAGTGAAAAAGGTGATGAAAGTGATTATACGACTTTAATTTCTATTACAGAAAAATTAACCGGACTTAAGATTAAAACTATTAAAGTTACAGATTACAACGCTGCTGTTGAGGCCATGAGAGCAGGTAGAGCTCACATTGCTTGGTATGGTGGTAAAACATATGTCAAAGCAGCTGAGATTGCTGGAGCTGAAGCATTTGCTGCAGGTGTTAGGCCAGGTGAAAAAGATGCAGGTTATTATACATATTTTGTTGTTAAAAAAGACAGTGAATTAAAAAAATTTACTGATGTTAAAGGAAAAATTTTATCCTTAAATACTATTGGTTCGACCAGTGGTGATTTAATTCCACAAGTAGAATTAAGTAAGATTAATCTTTCTATAAAGAATAAGGATCATTTTGAAAATGTTTTTTATGCTGGCAGTCATGACGCTTGTTTACTTGCTGTACTTAATAATCAATCTGATGTTTGTGGTATGAGTTCAAGAAACTTTGAAGCAAGAATAGAAGATGGAACTTTTAAAAAAGAAGATGTAAGAATTATTCATAAGTCAGATAGAGTTCCACCGCCACCTTTAGCTTATTCAAAAAACATACCAAAAGAAGATAGAGATAAAATAAAAAAGGCTATCTTAGACGCTCATAACCATGGAGAGATTGGTGGATATGGTGGAAAAATGTCTCATTACATGGAAGTCAAAGATTCAGACTACAATGTTTTAAGAGAAGTTATTGAGCTTTTAAATAAAAATAAAATTTAAATAATCAAAGGACTATCATGCTTGAAATAAATAATCTTAAAAAAACTTTTGATAATGGAAGTCCTGCATTAAAAGGTGTAGATTTAAAAATTAATAAAGGTGAATTTGTAAGTATTCTAGGACCTAGTGGATCTGGTAAAACAACATTATTAAAAACCATCAATGGTCTTGAATATTCAACTGGAGGAGAAATTTATCTTGATAATAAAGAAGTAAATAAAAATAATATTTCAGAGGTTCAGAAAAAAACTGGAATGATTTTCCAAGAATTTAATCTTGTAAATAATCTGTCTGCAATCAATAATGTATTAACTGGTCTTTTAAACTCAAGTAATAAATTTTTATCTCTGTTTTATCTATTTTCAAAAAAACAAAAGATAGAAGCATTAAGATCGCTGGAGACAGTTGGTTTACTTGAAAAATCTTATAGTAGATCTGATGAGCTATCAGGAGGTCAAAGACAAAGAGTAGGTATAGCAAGGGCAATCATAAAAAAACCATTGTTATTATTAGCTGATGAACCTGTAGCAAGTTTGGATCCTAAATCCTCAAATTTAATTTTATCATTATTAAAAAAAATAAATCAAGAATCTGGAACAACTATTTTATGCAATCTTCATCAGTTAGATTTAGCAAAAAAATATTCAGATAGAGTAGTTGGACTCATTGATGGAAAAATTACATTTGATGAAAAATCAAGCAATATTAACGAAACATATTTGAAGCAAATATATAATTAAAATCATGAATAAGAATATTTTAGAATTAAAAGTAGATAATAAAGATAAAAATTTTGAAAAATATTTAAGACCACAATGGTCATGGAAAACCTTTATTTTCATAGTTTTATTTATTTCTGTTTTAGTATTTGTTGTTAAAGATCTTGAGGTTGATTTCTTTAAGCTAGTATCAGACTCCTCAAAATATTTTGGTGATATTTTATCAAGAATGTTGCCGCCTGATTTCAGTAATTTAAATGAATTAATTTATGCAATGTTTGAAACAATTGAAATTGCTTTTCTAGGTACTTTTATTGCGATAGTTTTATCCATTCCTTTAGGTTTATTTTCTGCAAGAAATTTAGCTCCTAATTATTTTGTTTATCTTATTTGTAAAACCGTAGTTATATTCTTTAGAGCAATACCAGAATTTATTATTGCAATGATTTTAGTTATTGCCATTGGATTTGGAGCAATGCCAGGAGTGCTTGCATTAGGTTTGCATACAATGGGGTTTTTAGCAAAATTTTATGCAGAAGATATTGAACATATAAACAAAGGACCAATTGATGCACTTAAATCTTCTGGTGCAACCAAAAGTCAAATTATATCATTTGGTGTTATCCCTCAAATCCTTCCTTCATTCGTTGCAAACAATTTATATATTTTAGATAGAAATGTAAGGATGGCTACAATGCTAGGTATTGTAGGGGCAGGTGGTATTGGATATGAACTCCAATCTTCTTTTAGAATGTTTGAATATGAAAAAGTTTCAGCAATAATAATTCTTATATTTGTAACTATCTTTATAATAGATCATTTATCAGCATTTATTAGATCCAAAATTCATTAACTAATTTGATATTTATTTTTTAAAATAATTATCTTTTTTTTAAATAACTTAAATGATGAAATACAATTGCTGCACTATTTGAAATATTTAAACTTTCAATATCTTCATTAATATTAATTTTTACAAAAAAATCAGCATATTTACCTGTATGCTGTCTCATACCAAATCCTTCTGAACCAAAAAGAAGAATATTGTTTCCTTCCCACTTTATATCTGTGAAATTTTTTTGACCTTTTGCGTCAAAACCATAAACCCAGAAGTTTTTTTCTCTTAAATTTTTTAGTGTAGAATTAATGTTGGATACTAGGAATATATTCATGTGTTCTATACTACCACTTGCTGATTTATACATTAACTTACTGTCACGAGGAAAATGCCTCTCTTTAATTATTAATCCATCAATATCAAATGATGCTGCACTTCTTATTAATGAACCAATATTTCTTGGGTCAGTAACTTCATCAAGACAAACAAATGTTAAGTTATTTTTACCTTTTATAAATTGTTTAAGATCTGGTTGATCCAAATGTTCAATCTCTGCAACATACCCATTATGCATTAACTGTTCTTTTGAAGTATATTTGTCTAATTCCTTTTTTGATTTAAAGTAAACTTTAACGTCTTCCAAAACATTTTTATTTGGATTTTTTCTATGAATATTTTTTTTAGATTCCTCAGTCAAAAAGACTCTTAAAACCTTTCTTTTAGGATTTCTAAGAGCTTCAATAACTGCGTGTTGACCAACAATGAAAAATGACGATTTATTCATAAATAAGTAACTGTTTTATACGGTTTTTTTAATATTTTTCTATTAAATCACGTGTTGCATTTGCATAAATAAAATATATAAAACGCTTGTTATTTGAAGCTTTATTGAACAAGGGGACACTTCCCCAAAGGAGGGGTTCCAGAGCGGTCAAATGGGGCGGGCTGTAAACCCGTTGACTTCGGTCTTCGAAAGTTCGAATCTTTCCCCCTCCACCACTTAATAAGTTTTAGATAACATGGAGTGTTACTCTTGGGGTTGTGCGGGTGTAGTTCAATGGTAGAACGCTAGCCTTCCAAGCTGGATGTAAGGGTTCGATTCCCTTTACCCGCTCCAAGAAATTAAAATTAGAAGAAACAAAAAAAACTGAGGTAAAAAAGTAATGTCAAAAGAAAAATTTGTAAGAAATAAACCCCATTGTAACATTGGGACTATTGGTCATGTCGACCATGGTAAAACAACTCTTACTGCCGCGATTACTAATGTATTAGCACAAGCTGGTGGTGGAACTGCAGTTGCTTATGATCAGATTGATAAAGCACCTGAGGAAAAAGAGAGAGGTATAACTATTTCAACAGCACACGTTGAGTATGAAACTGAAAAAAGACACTATGCTCACGTAGATTGTCCTGGTCACGCCGACTATGTTAAAAACATGATCACTGGTGCTGCACAAATGGATGGGGCAATTTTAGTTGTTAATGCAGCTGATGGTCCAATGCCACAAACAAGAGAGCATATTCTTTTAGGAAGACAGGTTGGTATTCCTGCAATTGTTGTTTACTTGAATAAAGTGGATCAAGTAGATGATAAAGAAATGATTGAACTTGTTGAAGAAGAAATTAGAGAACTTTTAACTTCATACAAATATCCAGGTGACAAAACACCAATAGTTAAAGGTTCTGCTTTAGCAGCAGTTGAGGGTAGAGATGATGAAATTGGAAAAAATTCAATTTTAGAATTAATGAAAGCTGTTGATGAACATATTCCACAACCAGCTAGAGAAGTTGATAAACCATTCTTGATGCCAGTTGAGGACGTTTTCTCGATTTCTGGAAGAGGAACAGTTGCAACTGGTAGAGTTGAGTCAGGTGTTATTAAAACTGGTGAAGAAGTTGAAATAGTTGGAATTAGAGAAACTAAAAAATCTGTTTGTACTGGAGTTGAAATGTTTAGAAAACTTTTAGATTCTGGTGAAGCTGGTGATAACGTTGGAATTTTATTGAGAGGTATTGAAAGAACAGACATCGAAAGAGGTCAAGTTCTTTGTAAGCCTGGTTCAATTACTCCACACACTAAATTTGAAGCTCAAGCGTATGTACTTAAAAAAGATGAAGGTGGAAGACATACTCCATTCTTTACTAAGTACAGACCACAGTTTTATTTTAGAACAACAGACGTTACAGGTGAAGTAGAATTACCAGCTGGCACTGAAATGGTTATGCCAGGTGATGATGCTAAATTTACTGTTAAATTAATCACACCAATTGCAATGGCAGAGAAATTAAACTTTGCAATTAGAGAAGGTGGGAGAACTGTTGGAGCTGGAGTAGTAACTAAAATTATAGAGTAACTCTATAAATAGGAGTGTAGCTCAATTGGTAGAGCGCCGGTCTCCAAAACCGGAGGCTGAGGGTTCGAGTCCCTCCGCTCCTGCCAATTCGAGCTTATAAATTATGAGAAACCCGATTAAATTTATACAGGAAGTAAAACAGGAGGCTTTTAAAGTTACTTGGCCAACATGGAAAGAGACATTGCAAGGTGCTTTAATGGTTTTTGTTATGGCAGTTGTTATGTCTTTATTTTTTCTTCTTTTAGATCAGGTTTTAAAATTCTTCTTAGAACTTTTACTTAAAGTGAGTATTTAATGAAAAATTGGTACATTGTTCAGTCACATTCTAGTTTTGAGAACAAAGTAGCCTCTTTAATTAAAGAGGAGGCAGATAAAGCTAAAATTGCTGATAAGTTTGAGGAGATTATTGTACCTACTCACGATATTACTGAGGTTAAAAGAGGTAAAAGAATTCAAAGAAAAAAGAAATACTTTCCAGGATATGTACTAATTAAAAGCGAGATGGATAATAATATTTATCACATGATTAAGAATATAAAGAGGGTTAGTGGTTTCCTCGGTACAAAAGGAATTCCTGCTCCTGTTTCAGATAAAGAAGTAGAAAAGATTTTAGGCCAGATTAAAGATGGTGTTGCACAGCCAAAATCTGGGGTAGATTACAGTGTTGGTGAAAAAGTTCAGGTTGTAGATGGTCCATTTGCATCATTTACTGGAATGATTGAGGAAATTGATGAAGAAAAAGCTAGACTTAAGGTATCAGTTTCTATATTTGGTCGTCCTACACCAGTAGATTTAGAATATAATCAGGTTGAGAAGGTAAGTTAATGGCAAAAGAAATAAGTGGATTTATAAAACTACAAATTAAAGGTGGTCAAGCTAATCCAGCTCCACCAGTTGGACCTGCATTAGGTCAACGTGGTGTAAATATCATGGAGTTTTGTAAAGCTTTTAATGACAAAACTAAATCAATGGCTGGCAAACCTGTTCCAGTTGAAATTACAGTTTATAAAGATAAAAAATTTGATTTTAAAATTAAATCACCACCAGCATCTTTTTATATTAAAGAAGCGGTAAAACTTAAAGGTGGATCTAAAGAACCTGGAAGAAATATTGTTGCCTCAATTTCAAAAAAACAATTAGAGAGCATAGCAAAAGAAAAAATGAATGATTTAAACGCTCATGATATTGAAGAGGCTGTAAAAATTATTGCAGGATCTGCTAGATCAATGGGTATAGAGGTAAAAGAGTAATGGCTTCTAAAAGATATAAAAAATTACCTGAAAAAACTAAAGACTTGGGTGCTGAGTCTATAGAAAAATTATTACCTGAACTTAAGAAAAACTGCACAACTAAATTTGATGAATCTTTAGATTTAAGTTTTCAAATAAATAACAAACAAAAGAAAAGTGAAGTTAATATCAGAACAGTTGTTAATTTGCCTGGAGGAACAGGTAAGAAAGTAAAAGTTGCTGTAGTTTGCGAGGATAATAAAGCTCAAGATGCAAAAGACGCTGGCGCAGACATTGTGGGTGGAGATGAGTTTGTTGAAAGAATTAAAGGTGGAGAATTAAACTTTGAAAAATTAATTTGTACACCTGGAATGATGATTAAACTTTCTAAATTAGGAAAAGTTTTGGGTCCAAAAGGATTGATGCCTAATCCAAAGCTTGGTTCAGTTTCTGAAAATATTAAAGAAGCTGTAACTAATGCTAAATCTGGCCAAGTAGAAATTAGAAATGATAAAGATGGAAACATTGGAGTTAGTATTGGTAAAAAATCTTTTAGTGATGATCAATTATTAAAAAACTATAATGCAATTTTAGATGCTTTAGAAAAAGAAAAATCAAATAACACTTTAAAAGGTGACTTAATTAGAAGTGTATTCGCTACATCAACAATGGGTGTTTCATATAAAGTTAAATTAGGGAAATCGATATAGTTATGATGAATAAAGAACAAAAGAAAAATTATATTGAAGAAATGACTAGCAAGTTTGAAAACAGTAAAGCTGTTATGGTTACCCATTACCAAGGTTTAACTATGACTCAGTTAGATGAACTAAGAGCTAAAATGAGAGAACATGGAATCATATTTAAAATAACAAAGAACAGAATTACAAAATTAGCTTTAGAAAAAACTAAGTGTAAAGATTTATCAAATTTATTTACTGGTCCCACGGCAGTAGCATTTGGAGAGGATGCTATAATGTCTGCAAGAATTCTTTCAAAATTTGCAAAAGATAACGAAAACTTAAAATTAATTGGTGGAATCATGGATAACCAGGTCTTAGATCAGGCCGGCGTCCAAAATGTAGCTAGTTTACCTACATTAGATGAAGCAAGAGCCAATATTGTGGGTATTTTGAACGCTTCTGCATCTAAATTAATCAGTATTTTGCTTGCACATTCAGAAAAAATGAGTAGTTTGACCGCAGAAAATTCTGAAACACAACCCAAAGAGTAATACATATGCCTGACCTAAACAAAATTATTGAAGACTTATCAAGTTTGACTGTTGCAGAAGCAGCAGAACTATCAAAACAATTAGAAGAAAAATGGGGTGTAACTCCTATGGCAGCAGCAGCTCCAGCGGCAGCAGGTGGTGCAGCTCCAGCAGAAGATAAAGATGATTTTACAATCATGTTAGTTTCTGCAGGTGATAAAAAAATTAATGTTATCAAAGAAGTAAGAGCAGCTACTTCATTAGGTTTAAAAGAAGCTAAAGATCTTGTAGAGGGAGCACCAAAAGAAGTTAAATCTGGTGTAAATAAAAAAGACGCTGAAGAGATCAAAGCTAAGTTAGAAGCTGCTGGCGCTAAAGTAGAACTTAAATAAATTAAATAGAAAGAATTCGAATACTGATTATTTTTAATCAGTATTTATAAACATAGATGCAATTATCTTTTACTGAAAAGAAAAACATTAGAAAAAGTTTTGGTAAACTAAAAGAAAGTTTATCTATTCCGAACTTAATTGAAGTACAAAAAAATTCTTATAAAGAATTAACAGAATTTAATGCTGAAGCAGCTGAGCTTACCAAAGGTTTTGATAGAGTATTCAAGAGTATTTTTCCAATTGAAGATTTAAATGATAAAGCAACTTTAGAGTATGTTTCATATAGATTAGAAAAACCGAAATTTGATGTTGAAG